>JANYCV010000038.1 GCA_025360145.1 Acidobacteriaceae bacterium | reverse complement strand
CAGCCCTTGGGCTCGACAGCGATAAATTCGACGTCAAGATCACTCCAAGAATTACGGAAAAGGATAATCTGGTCAGCCGATATTCTTACGTAAACAACAATGAGACGGACCCGGCCGCCTACTCTAGCCTCGGAAGCTATCCGTTGAGTAGCCGGAGCCAGAACGTCGGCCTCAGCTACGTTCACGTTTTCACCCCAAGCTTGACCAGCGAAGTCGCTTATAACTACTACCGCACGTTCTTCTACTTCCTGAACGCGAGCGCATTCAACGGCAAGGATGTGGTGAATCTCGCAGGCATTAAAGGCTTCGAGGGCGTATCCAACCTGCAGCCGGCCGCGCCTCAGATCAACCTTTCCGGATATCGCGCCGTTGAAGGCAGCACGGATAACCGGCCAAAGGCGAACCGGATTCGGACCTACCAGTATCGGGCGTCGCTATCGTGGAACCATGGGTCCCATGACATAAAGTTCGGAGCCCAGCTCAGTCATCAGGCGCATGCGTTTCTGAATGGCAACGCCTCGCAGGGGACCTTCAATTTCGATGGCAGGTATACACAGAATCCACTGAGCCAAGGCAATAGCGGCAACGCGTTCGCCGATTTTCTCCTCGGATATCCGAACAGCGTCCAACGGGCCTCGCCACTTCAAATCTTCGGCAACACGGGCAACTTCTGGAGCTTCTACGGCCAGGACAACTATCGGGCAACTCGCAATCTGACCTTTAATATCGGGCTCCGCTGGGAGCTGAACTCGTTCTTCGAAGGTATCCGGGGACAGACCAACGCATTCGATTTTGAAACCGGGAAAGTGATCATTCCCACCAGGAACGGCCAACCTGACCTGGATGTGCAGCCCGGTGTCAGGCAGATTCTGCCGGTATTCCGCGACCTGATCGAGACCAGCGAAGAGAAAGGTCTGCCGTGGTCCATTCGATATCCCAGCAAACGGGACGTAGCACCGCGATTTGGCTTTGCCTGGCGCCCATTCGGGAGCGAGAAGTGGGCTATCCGCTCGGCCTACGGCATCTACTACATTTACCCGGATTCAAACATCACGCTCGGCATGGTGAGGACTCCTCCGTTCGTGATTCTCCAGGTAATTAACAACGACGTACCCACACGGACTACGCTGGCGCCACGGCGCACATTAGGCGATTTCTTCCTTGGACAGCCGCTGGTGGATCGCAATGCGACTCCAAGCATTTCCACCGGGGGGACACGGTACCGCACCACATACACGCAGACTTGGAATTTCAACGTGCAGCGGCAGTTCGGAAACAGCTATGCCGCCGAAATCGGGTACGTGGCGAACAAGGGAACCCGCACGCAGCACTCCACCAATTACAATGTGCCGCTGCCGGGGCCTGGTAACGTGCAGGCACGCCGCCCATATCCACAATGGGGCGTGCTCGATTACAAGATTTGGGGCGGGTCCACCACCTATCACAGCCTACAAGCCAAAATGGAGAAACGGTTCTCGGCTGGCTACTCGTTCCTCGCCTCGTACGCCTGGTCGAAGTGTCTGGACGGTCCAGGCACCGAGCAAGGCGGTTCGCCTGTTTACTATCTGGACAATCTGAACAAGGGCCCGTGCAACTTCGATGTGCCGCATAATTTTGTGACAAGCTATATTCTTGAATTGCCGTTCGGGAAGGGCAAGCGATATCTTTCGACTGCCCCCCGCGCCGTTAATTTCCTGGTTGGCGGCTGGCAGTGGCAGGGAATCAACACACTCCAATCCGGGGTTCCTTATTCCGTGGGTATCAGTATCGATCGCGCCAACACGGGAGTCGGCGGGCAACGTCCCGATGTGGTGGGGAAGCCTGCGGAACCGCGAAATTTGGACTGTTGGTATTACACGTCATCCAATCCCAGCTGCCGCGCACTGCTGCCTGCGCAGGCCGATGCCTTCTTACTGCCTGCACAGTACACATACGGAAACGCCGGCCGGAATATTCTTCGTGGCGATCAGTTGATTCAATTCGACATGTCGATGATTAAGAATTTCCATCTTACGGAAACGAAAATCTTCGACTTCCGCGCGCAGGTGTTCAATCTCACTAACACGTCGAGCTTCAGCAATCCGAACGGAAACAGCAACCTTGTCACGGGCGGCCAGATCACCTCTACCCGGAACAAGGCGCGGGTGTTCGAGTTTGGGCTCAAATTCTCGTTTTGAGGCTGTCGATACAAACGCAGTATATTAGCCATCAAAAATAAACGGCTAATATATGAAGATTCCGCCTCCCGATGACGATGGTGGAAATGAGGACCAATGAGAATCATCCTAGCTTCCTGCCTTCTGCTCGCTTCGGCATCTGGACTGTTTGCTGAGCTTTCCGCCGGCCAGAAGACGTTGGACTTCCAAATTCTGGCCGGTGTTTACGCCAAAAATTACGCTTTGTACGGATGGAAGCGCGATGTCATCCGGTTCGATCTGTTCGACTTGCAGCCCTGGCTCGACCGCATTGCCAAGTCCAAGGGCGACTTGGCGTTTTACGAGATCTGCGCCGAGTACGTGGCATCGTTGAACGATGTTCACTCCTCGTTCCTGTTGCCTTCTAACTTCCGGGCCGATCTCGGCTTCCGCGTCGATATTTACGATGGAAAGGTTTTGATCGATCAAATCGACCGGGACGTGCTTTCGGTAGACGATTTCCCGTTCGACATCGGAGACGAGTTAATCTCGGTGGACGGCGCTTCGCCCGACGGCATTATTGCGAATGCATCCCGCTTCCTGGCCTTTGGAAACACGCGGTCCACCCGGCGGTACTCCGCCTTCTCGGTCAGTGTGCGAGATCAGATGGTCTATCCGCGCGCGGTTGAAGTGGGCGAAAACGCCGCAATTGTGGTGCGGCGACAGGAGGGCACTCTCGAGAACTACACAGTGCCTTGGGTGAAAACAGGCCGGCCTCTGCTGTCGAATGGACCGGTGCCAACGCCCAAGTCCAGCGGAATTAAGACTGCGGCCGCAGCGAAGCATTTTGCGCCCACCACCGACCCGCTGGCGCTTCTGGACCGTCACCGCACGAACCACATCCTGAATCTGAAGGGGTTCGGCGATCCGCAGCCCGTGTTCCGGCTGCCCTCCAATTTCGTCAATCGGCGGAACGGTGTTTTCTTCTCCGGCACGTTCAAGTCCGGCGCTTTGAATATCGGCTTCATTCGAATTCCGGATTTTGAACCAGCGGCAGCAGAGGATCTGGGATCAATCTATCCCTTTTTTGAGCGCGAGATCAAGTACTTCCAGGCGAATACCGATGGCTTGGTGATCGATGTAATGCGCAACCCAGGCGGGTTTGGCTGCTACGCTGAAAACCTGCTGCGGCGGCTGATTCCTTACCAGTTTCAGTCGATTGGAATCGCCGTCCGGCCGACGCTGTACTGGTTGAACATGTTCAGCGATGAACTCGAACTGGAGAGCGACCCGCAATACGGCGTCCCGCAATGGCGGCTCGATCTTCTCGCTGCGTACTTGAAGCAGATGGAGACAGCCAACGCGGAGAATCGGGGCATGACGGGACCGTTGCCCCTGTGTACGTTCCGCTTTGAGCGAGATCCCGCGATGGATGCCGACGGGAACTCCATGGCGTACACCAAGCCAGCCATTCTGCTGACGGATGAGTTCACCACGTCGGCAGGCGACATATTCGCGGCGCTCTTTCAGGACGCCAAGCGCGGCCCGATAGTGGGCTGGCGGACAGCCGGGGCCGGCGGAAGCATCAACGAGTTTTCGGCGGGTGTTTACAGCGAGTCCACCACGTCCGCGGCCACCTCGATGCTGCTGCGGCGGGCCCCGGTGGTTACGCCGGATTTCCCAGCCACCGCCTTGATTGAGAATGTGGGAGTGCGGCCCGATGTGGAGATCGACTATATGACGAAGGATAACTTGTTGAAAAACGGGCGTCCTTTCGTCGATCTCTTCATTAAGGCCATCACCGCCGAAATCCAAAGGCAGCAGCAAAAGTGATAAGATAAATGCAGGGAGTCGTGTCTATCCATGCGCAGGCCATCGGCCTTAACCGATAGAAACGTTGCGATCCTGCACGCGATTGTGCAGACATACATAGAGACCGGGGAACCCGTCGCTTCCCGCACCATCGCGCGTCGTTTAACGCAGGATCTAAGTCCCGCCTCGATTCGTAACATCATGGCCGACCTTTATGAGGAAGGCTATCTGTCCCAACCGCACACGTCGGCGGGGCGCGTCCCCACCGAGAAGGCTTATCAGAGCTATGTGAAGACTTTGGTGGCCCGCCGCATTCTGTCGGCGGAAGTGCAAAGACTGCGGACCGAACTGGGCGAAGTGGAATCGATGCGCGCCCGTGTCGAACGGTCGTCGCATATCCTGATGGAAATGACCCGCGGCTTCTGCATCGCTGCCGCCATCCCCAGTTCCAGCCAGATGCTGGATCAGGTGGATCTTCTCGCCCTGGCAGACAGGCGGGTGTTGATGGTGGTGGTCACGCGCGACCAGATGGTCCATAACCGCGTGGTGCCGTTAAACGAGTCTATCCCGCAGGAAGAGCTGCACTCGATCCGGAACTACCTGAATCGGAATTTCAGCGGGTGGATGCTTTCAGACGTGCAGGTGGAGCTGGAAAAGCGCCTGGAGCAGGAGAGCGCGGCCTACGACGCCATTCTAAAGAAATTGAACGTGCTTTACGAAAAGGGCCTGCTGGATATCGGCGATAGCCCGGAAATTCACATGGAAGGCGCGTCGAATCTTATTGGGATCGATCTTCATCTCACTCGTGAGAAGATGCGGGAGTTATTCCGCGCGCTGGAGCAGAAGAAGAAGATTCTGGTTCTGCTGGATCGCTTTTTGGAGCAACCGCAAGGCGAGATCGGCATCCAGGTGGGATTGGCCGAGATGCACCCGGCGATGGGCGAGCTTTCATTGATCGGGATTTCGGTAGACCTGCCGAGCGGCTTGTCCGCCAAGATCGCGGTGATGGGCCCCATGCGCATGAATTACGAAAGGACGATCTCCGCGGTTCTTCATGTGGGCCAAGCATTTCAAAGCGTTCAGGCGTAGGTCTGATAGGCTAAAAACTGTGAGTGAACAAATGGAAGAAGAAGTGAGTTTTGGCGATACTGCGTCGGTGGCGGAGCCGTCTGAAAAGCTCGCCACGTTGACAGCGGAGCGCGACCAATTGCAAGATTTGGCGATGCGGCGCCAAGCGGAGTTTGAGAATTTCCGCAAGCGGGTGCAGCGCGAGCAGATGGAGTTTGCCGAATACTCCAGTATGGAAGCGGTGCGCTCATTGCTGCCGAGTCTGGATGATTTTGAGCGCGCGTTGAAATCGGCTCCGGCAGGACCGGAATCCAGCGAGTTTGTGAAAGGTGTCGAGTTGATTTATCAGCGGCTGCTGGAGTCGGTGAAGAAGCTTGGGCTTGAACCCATCGAGACGGCGAACCAGAAATTCGATCCCCATTCCCATCACGCTGTGGACAAGGTGGAGAACAGTGAAGTGGAAGAAGATACGATCCTCGATGAGTACCAGCGAGGCTACAATTTCAAGGGCCGGTTGCTGCGTCCGGCAATGGTCAAGGTGTCGGTGCAAAAGTGACCAAGCGCGATTACTACGAAGTGCTTGGAGTGGAGAAAGGTGCAGTTGAGGGCGTTCTGAAAGCGGCGTACCGAAAACTGGCGCTGCAATTCCATCCGGACCGCAATCCGAACAACCACGAGGCTGAGGAGAAGTTCAAGGAAGCAGCCGAAGCCTACGGCGTCCTTAGCGACTCGCAGAAGCGGGCGGTTTACGACCGTCATGGGCATCCGGGGTTGTCGCAAAGCGCGGGCGGCGCGGCCGGATTTAACCCCGAATCTTTCACCGATTTTAGCGACATCCTGGGCGATTTCTTTGGACTGAACGACCTGTTCGGGGGCGGCGCTCGCGGCGGTAATCAGAACCGGGCGCAGCGTGGCCAGGATGTCCGCTACGACCTGGAAATCGGGTTCGAGGCTTCGATGCGCGGGATGAGCGCCGACATTCTAGTACCGCGCATGGATACGTGTTCGCGTTGCAAGGCTTCGGGCGCTGAGCCCCAGGATGGGCTTACCGTATGTCCAATGTGCCGCGGCAAGGGCGAGGTAATCTATCAACAGAGCTTCCTCTCTGTGCGGCGGACGTGTTCGCAATGCAATGGCCGGGGGCAATTAATCCGGCGTCCGTGCATTCAGTGCAAGGGCGAAGCCTACATCCGGAGCGACCGTAAGTTGAAGGTGAACATTCCTGCGGGCGTAGACACCGGCACTCGTTTGCGATTAACCGGCGAGGGACAGCCCGGCGCCAACGGCGGTCCGCACGGCGATCTGTTTGTGATGTTAAAGGTGGAAGAGCATCCGGTGTTCGACCGCGAAGGGAACGACCTGCACTGCACAGTGCCTGTGAATGTGGCGCAGGCCGCACTGGGGACCGAACTCGACATTCTGAGCTTCGACGGGCTGAAGAGCGTGAAGATTCCCGACGGCAGCCAGACGGGGTCGAAGGTTCGCATGCGCGGGTTGGGCGTTCCGAACGTGAACGGCCACGGCCGCGGGGATCTGTTCGTACATCTCGATGTGCGGGTGCCAACCAAACTGACTCGGGAACAGAAGAAGTTGTTCGAGCAGTTGAGGGAATCGCTGCCGGCCGAAAACGAGCCCAATGAAAAGGGTCTGCTCGATAAGGTGAAAGACTACTTTATATAGGTTGCCGAGTTCGCCGGACGGGGCCTTGTTGAGACAAAATCATCGAGTGCTTGACGCGGTTGCCGAGGGCCCGTCAACTCAGAATACTGAACCAGCATTCCACTTGATTCCACCAGGATAAGTATGCCGGCGTGAAGTGGAAATGCGCATCTGGATGTCGCGTTAGCCAGCGGGAATCTTTGGGTTTATGGGTGTTCAGGTTGTCGAACACGGCGTCCGCGGTTTTAGTGCGCCGCCTTCACCAGTCCGGTCGTGATCTTGATCGCTGCAAATAGGGTTGCCGTGCCGCGACGCTTGTAGCACCGGCTGAATCCATTTAATGCGTTGCCGCCGGGTAGAGGCAGATGGCCCGATGCCCGCTCCTACTGATGCATCAACCTAAATCCCGCAGTTGGCGCCACCCAAAACCGGATAGGTCTTTAGCTTGCAAACACTTGCAATTTTTGGCTATTTCAACGACTTGGCACGATCCGCGGAATTCCAACCGCCGGATTTAGGACCAACCGCGGCGGTGGACCAGGCGAATGCCATGCAGAAGCAGAATCCGCCAGACCCGATCCTTGCTGACGTCAGACAGCGCTTGGGACAGACAAGCGGATATTCCATTGTGAGTAGCCTTTCCCAGGCGGTTCGTCGAGCAGAGCCACCACGCGTTTCTCCGTGCTCTGGCCGTATTTCGCAAGCTTGCCAAAGCGCCAGCCGGTTCGCCCGAAAACGCTGACGTCAATTGGAATTTCGATCCGTCCGCGTGTCCAAGGCTTCTGCGATGTCCGACCCTCCACGGTCTAAATCTCCGCGCCAGTTAAACGAATGACTGCCGTCGGCTGGAGTGTTGGGCCAAAAGTGTTGGGCCAAAGGTTGAAGGTCCACGCGCGAGGTAGTAGAATACAACCGTCAGGGAGGAGCCTTCATGTCGAGCCGGAATACCGCAGTTCTCTTCGTAGCGACCTGCGTTCTCGGATTCGCTCAACAAGCCAACGAGAAGGTCGAGTTTTTTGAGGCCCGTATCCGTCCGGTGCTGGCGGCCAAGTGTTACGCCTGCCATACCGAAAACAAATTAGGCGGCTTGCGGGTGGATTCGAGAGTGGCCCTCCTGGCAGGGGGAAAGTCCGGCGCGGCGATCGTTCCCGGCCGGCCCGAGGAGAGCCTGCTCGTTAAGGCCATCACCCACGCCGACTCGAAGCTCAAAATGCCGATGGCCGGCGCGAAGCTCAAGGACAATGAAATCGCCGATTTGAAGTACTGGATTCAGACCATGGCCGCTTTCTGGCCAATCGAGGACACCAAGCCGGCGACGACTCCCGCCGCCGGGAAAACAAAGTTCACGATTCGGACGGAACAGCGGCAGTTTTGGTCGTTTCAGCCTATTGAGAAGCCAACGACGCCCAGCGTAAAGGATACGGACTGGGCCAAGACTTCTATCGACCGCTTCGTCCTGGCCAAGCTGGAAGAGAAGAACTTGCATCCGATCAAGCCGGCGGATAAGCGAGCTCTGATCCGCCGCGCTTATTTTGACTTGATCGGACTGCCGCCGACGCCGGAGCAGGTGGATGAGTTCGTGTCAAGCAACTCGCCCGAAGCGTTTGCCAAGGTTGTGGATCGGCTGCTGGCCTCCCCGCAGTACGGAGAGCGCTGGGCCCGCCACTGGCTAGACGTGGCCCGCTACGCCGATGGCTCAGGCCGGGGCGATGGCCGGCTGGTATTTCTGGGGTACGGCATGGCGCGGGATGGGTACGCCAACACCTGGCGATATCGCGATTGGGTGATCCAGGCGTTGAATGAAGACATGCCCTACGACCAGTTTATGAAGGCGCAAATCGCCGCTGACCTGATGCCGGCGAAAGACCGTTCTAAGCTGTTGCCGGCGCTCGGATTTTTCGGGATCGGTCCCTGGTTCACCGGCGACGACGTGGTTTTCGCCGAGGCCAGAGCCAACGAACGGGACGACAAGATCGACGCGCTGACAAAAGGATTCCTGGGGCTGACCGTCACCTGCGCGCGCTGCCACAATCACAAGTACGATCCGATTTCCCAGAAGGATTATTACGCGTTAGGCGGCGTGTTCGCCAATTCCAGCTTTTGGGAATATAGCCTCGCGCCGGAGAATCAGGTGGAGGCTTATCAGGCCCAGCGGAAGAAGGTGAAAGCGGCGGAAACTGCGCTCCAGGAGTATGCGGGCGCTGCCGCGATCCGCGTCGCGGACACCTTGGCCGACCAGATTCCCGAACACATGATGGCCGTGCGCAAAACGATTTTGAGCAATCCCAAGCCGGAACTGGACAAAGTCGCCGAGGCAGGGAAGCTGGATGCGGAAACCTTTCAGCGCTGGTTCAAATACCTGACGGCGACCGAAAAGCTGCATCCGTATTTGAAGGAATGGGATGCGGTAATGGCGAAGGGCGGCGGCACCGACGCCGAGGCGCTTAAGCTTGCCGCGGATTTCCGGGATATCGTGCGCAAGGTCATCCCTGAAAAGAAGGCTGTGATCGCTGTCAACCAGGAAATGGTGCGGGACTACAAACCCGACCCCAACGAGGCTACCGTGAAGCTTCCGGGTGACCTGGTACAGTTTGAGCTCTTCCAATACAAACAGCAAATGGTCCAGACGGTGATGGACACGAATCACTTCTACGTGTGGCTGGACGTGGTGCAAGGCGAGGATGACCAGTCCTATGTGAAGAAAGATGGACTTTTTGAATACAAGGGCAAAAATCTGCTGCGCTTCCTGACCGCCGGGGAGAAGAGCAAGCTCAGCGCCATGCAGGACGAAGTGGCGGCGTTGACCAAGGCCATGCCGCCGGAGTATCCGTACCTGATGGGTCTCAAGGATGAGGCTCATCCCAAAGACATCCAGTTGAACCTCCGCGGGAATGCGCACGCGCTGGGCGAAGAGGTGTTGAGAGGGTTCCCCGCGATTCTGGGCAAGACCGATGGGGATCCATTGCCATTCAAACACGGCAGCGGCCGGCTGGAACTTGCTGACGCGATCGCGCAGCATCCGCTTTCGGCAAGGGTGATGGCGAACCGTATCTGGCAGCATCACTTTGGGCGCGGGATTGTGGATACGCCGAGTAATTTCGGCATGATGGGCGAGCGTCCGTCCCATCCCGAGCTTCTCGATTATCTGGCTTCCCGATTCATCGAGAGCGGCTGGTCGATCAAGGCGATGCACCGCGAGATCATGCTCTCCGCCACCTACCAGTTGGCTTACCAGCGGTCGGACGCAAATTCCGCTGTGGACCCCGGCAACCGGCTTGTTTGGAGGGCGAATTTCCGGCGGCTCGAGGTGGAGGCGCTGCGCGACTCGCTATTGTTCGCGACGGGTACGCTAGACGAGAGGCTGGGCGGAACGCCGCAGGATCTGGCGCGTCCGAACACCAAGAAGCGGACTATCTACGGCCGGGCTACGCGATCGCCGTATAGCCTTTTAACGATGTTCGATTATCCGGATCCGAACATCACTTCGGAGCAGAGGGAAGTGACCAACGTTCCACTGCAAAGCTTGTTCTTCATGAACAGCGATCTGATACAGCGGCAGGCCGAGGCGCTGCTCGTCCGGCTTGGACCCGACGGCCCGGGTGAACAAGATTCGACCGCCAGAATAGAGCGCGCCTACCGGTTTTTGTTTCAGCGGCAACCCACTCAGGCCGAAGTGCAACGTGGCACGGACTTCCTGAAAAGGGCGGACGCTCTCTTTAAAAATGCGGCGGCGGAGCCCCAAAGTGTACCAGCGGCGGCACCCGTCCCGGCCAATCAGGGCGGCCGGCGCAACAGAGTTGCCGCCGACGACGATCCCGGCGCCGCGCCGGTCTTTCCCGCCGGCAAGATGACTCCGTGGCAACAGTACGCGCAAGCCTTATTGAGTGCCGGAGAGTTTTACTACGTGAATTAAGAAGGAGTGAGCTGATGATACACCGGGCAACCTTACCGCCATTCACACGGCGCGATGCTTTAAAGAAGTTCGCCACCGGCTTCGGATTAGCCGGTTTTGCGGCGGCAGCCGGTTCCCCACTCTTGGCGGCGTCCGAAGGTACAAGTAATCCCTGGACACCCAAGGCTCCTCATTTCGCACCCAAGGCGAAGCATGTGATCGTCGTCTTCCTGCAGGGCGGGCTGTCCCAGGTGGACTCGTTCGACTACAAGCCAATGCTCGATAAGTACGACGGGAAGCCGCTGCCCTACGAAACGCCCCGCACCGAGTTCGCCACCGGCAACCTGATGAAGTCGCCGTTCGCTTTTAAAAAATACGGCAAGAGCGGGATCGAGGTCAGCGAACTATTTCCGCACACCGCGAAGATTATCGACGAGTTCTGCATCGTCCGGTCCATGATTTCCGACATCCCCAACCACGGGCCATCCGTGTTGATGATGAACACCGGAAGCGTCCGTGCGGGACGGCCGTCGATGGGCTCGTGGGTGGTGTACGGGCTGGGAACTGAGAATCAGAATCTTCCTGGATTCATCGTGCTGACCGCTGGCGCCGGGGGTGGCAACAACTTTGGAGGGGCCTTCCTGCCGGCGGTGTATCAGGGCACGATGGTTCCGTACAATCTTTCCGATCCGAATCAGCAGATCCAATATCTGGCTAATACCCGTCTGAATCTACCGCAGCAGCGCGAGCAGATGGATCTGCTGCGCCACCTGGACCAGGCATACGTGGACAAACTGCACGGAGCGCCGGAACTTGAGGCGACTATCCAATCGATGGAGGTCGCTTTCCGCATGCAGACCGAGGCGCCCGAGGTATTCGATACCCGTAAAGAGAGCCCGGCGACGCTGGCCAAGTATGGGGAAGGCGGTATCGGGCGAGGTTGCCTGACGGCCCGGCGGCTGGTGGAGAAGGGCGTGCGGTTCGTACAAGTGGTCCACGCCGGCTGGGATCACCACGCCGACATCATGGGCCACAAGCACACGGCCCGCGACGTGGATCAGCCGATCGCCGCGCTGGTCAGCGATCTGAAGGACCGCGGCCTGCTGGATGAAACGCTGGTAATCGTCGCTAGCGAGTTCGGCCGGACGCCAGTGATTAACCTGGGCGGATTCCGATCGGTTCACAATGGCCGGGATCACAACATCTACGGTTTTACCGTCCTAATGGCTGGAGGCGGGGCCAAGCCCGGAACCATTTATGGCGCCACCGACGATTTCGGCTTTAAAGTGGCGCAGAACCCGGTTCACGTGCATGACCTTCACGCCACCGCCCTGCACTTGCTTGGAATGGATCACGAAAAACTCACCTATCGTTACGCGGGCCGTAATTTCCGGCTAACGGATGTGGAAGGCAAGGTGGTGAGGGATATCATTGCCTGACCATCCTACGGGCAGGCGACGCTAAGGCCAATCCTTGCTTCTAAACGCTACAATTGCGTCCCGCCCCTGTAAAACCGGGCTTGGGACGCGTGACTCCTATTTTGTTGACTCCATTTCAATGCTGTGAAATACTCAATTATCAAATCCTGACCGCAAAGGGAAATTGACATGCTTAGTTTCGTCCGCTCCGTTCGTTCGATCTTCTGTAGCGTCCTGAGTCTCACTCTTTGGGTGGCTGTAAGCACGAACCCTGTGATGGGTCAGATCGGCACTGCTACGATTTCAGGCAATGTGACTGACTCGCAAAGCGCGGTTGTCGTTGGCGCCAGTGTGACGGCGGTGAACAAAGCCACCGGCTTTCGCCGCCAGAGCGTTTCCAATGATCAGGGTGAATACAATCTGCCCGGTTTGACGCCTGGACAGTACGATTTGACCTTTGAGTTTCAGGGTTTTAAGAAAGCAGAAAACAAAGGTCTGACCCTCCAGGTGGATCAGAACGTGCGGATCGAAGTGAAGATGGAAGTCGGGCAGGTGACCGACAGCATCGCGATCACGAGCGAGGCTCCTCTGATCGAGAGCCAGACCGCCGCGCTGGGAGCCGTACTGGACACGCAGAAGATTCTGGCGCTGCCGCTCAACGGCCGGAACTTTGCCCAGCTCGCCCTTTTGGTGCCGGGCGTTACCACCGGTACAGAGGGAGGCGGGGCCGGAGCAGACGGCTTTTCGGCGAACGGCCTGCGGGCCGACCAGAACGCATTCCAGATCGACGGCACGTCCAACTCCGACCCTCTCAACAACCGAATCAGCGTGCGCCCCAGCATAGACGCGCTGCAAGAGTTCAAGATCCAAACCAACAACTATTCGGCGGAGTTCGGGAAGGGTGCCGGGGCGCAGGTCAACATCGTGACCAAGTCGGGCACCAAGCAGTTCCACGGGACGCTGTGGGAGTTTCTACGGAACAATAAGTTCCAAGCGCGCAACCGGTTCGACATTAACTCGCGGTCTTTCCCATGCGATTCCAGTGATTCCAATATCACCACGAGGAAAGCATGCGCGCCGCAGTACAACCAAAATCAGTTTGGCGGGAACCTGGGCGGGCCGATCGCTTCGCGGACGTTCTTCTTCGTCAACATGGAGGGATTCCGGCAGCGGCGTGGCGGCGCCACCGTCACCCAGGTGCCCACCGTGGCCCAGCGCAACGGCGACTTTAGCGCCACCCTGCTAGCGGCCACCGCCGGCACGGACGCATTGGGCCGGACGTGGCGCAGAGGCCAGCTTTTCGATCCCAGAACTTCAAGGCAGGTGATGGATTCGACGGGACGGTTGCGGTTTGTCCGGGAACCGTATATCAACAACCAGATCCCGAAGAGCCAGTTTGATCCCGTTGCGGCAAGGATCGTTACCAATAACGAATTTCTGCCTCTCCCGAACGCTCAAGGACAAGTGAATGCGGGCGGCGATGTCCTGCAGAATTATCTCGACAGCCGGTCTAGCAAAACAGACAATGAACAGTACAGCGGCCGAATTGATCACCAGTTTTCCGAAAGCGACACGATCTACGGCCGACTTACGTTTCAGGATGCTCGCGATTACAGCCCGCGCACGTTCGTTGGATTCGGGGCCGAGGATAATCTGCGAAATATCAACCTGACGATTGGCTACACCAAGGTAATCACACCGACGGTGATCGGCGAGTTCCGGTTTGGCCATCAGGGATGGTTCCAGACCAGCGGTTCGGAAGACGGCATCGCGGGCAAGGACTGGCTGGGTGTTTTACAGATGCCCGGCATGGATTTCGTGAGACAAAACGGCGTCCTTGGTTCTCCGGGGATCGATATCGCAGGGTTCGCCTCCATGGGCAACGGCGCAGGGCCGTTTTCATATCGTAACTATACCTACCAACCCGTCGGCATGATTTCCTTCAGTAAGGGAAAGCATTTCATGAAGGCAGGTGGCGAATTGCGTGAAACACACATGCACTCGTTAGGCCCTCTGGCAGGCGACGGGGGAACTCGGGGCAGCTTCAACTACGCCAACATCCAATGGACGGGGGTGGAGGGAGTTGCTAACACCGGCCATACAGTAGCGTCCTTCCTGCAAGGCCTGGCGACACAGAAGACCCGGTTGGTGGGCGATTTCAAATTGAATTACACGTTGCGGGAGTGGGGTGTCTTCTTTCAGGATGACTGGAAGGCGACGCGCAATCTTACTTTCAACATTGGGGTGCGCTACATGTATTACACGCCGCCCTACGATTCACGCAACGCAATTTCCACGTGGCTGCAGCCGCAGCAGTGCCCCAGCTATTCCGTCTGCGGGCCGAATTATCTAAAACTGCCGGCGGACAGTCCCTACCAAGCGGCTTACAAGCTGGCGGGGGTGGACTTACCGCGCTCGCTTGCTCCCACGGACAAGAAGGACATCGGGCCGCGGTTCGGCTTCGCCTGGCAGCCGTTTGGCAGCACTAAGACGGTAATCCGCGGCGGCTACGGTATTTTCTACGACACCCCGCCAGTATCCGTGAATGGTGACACGCTGATAAATTATCCACAGGTAATAGAAGACCAGGAAAATGTCGCCTTAGGCCAGAATGGGCTGCCGATTCCGAATGCGATTATTGGCTTTCGGATCAGCAAGCCGGGCCTGGGTACTGGTGGGCCCGGATCGGTGGCGCAGTTCGCGCCTGGACCAAACAACTTCAATCCCGACTTCCATAATGCGTACATACAATCCTGGAATTTCAGCATCCAGCGACAGTTGCCTGGCAAAATGGTGGTGGAAGTCGCCTACGTAGGCACGAAAGGCACGCGCCTGAATAGACAGATTGCGCTAAACCTTGCCGAGCCGCTGGGCCCGTTCGCGGTGATTCCCGACCTGACAAACAATCCCAACATTCGTAACGACATTGGAGACTCGCGCAATCAAATGCGGCGGCTGGTACCGGTGACGATCGAGAAAGGGGTCATCATACCGCTTGCCAACGTTTTCGAAACACAATCCACTGCTTTTTCAAACTATCACGGTGGTACGCTGCGGGTTGAAAAGCGTTTCAGCGAGGGTTTGACATTCATGACCACGTATACGTTCTCAAAAGGCATATCGGATAACCCCGGCTTCCGCGGCGGCGGTCAAGGGCTTTCTGCCGCAGGAGCGCAGGACGTCCTGAACCGCACGGCGGAAAAAGGTCTGGCGGATCTGGACCACCGTCACCGTTTCACAGTGGCGTCAGTGTACGAGTTGCCCTTCGGACGGAGTAGCCGCGGGTTGCTCAAGCAGGTAATAGGCGGCTGGGCGACGGATGGGGTCATCCAGGTGCAAACGGGGCTTCCCTTGACCCCGCAGCACACGGGGGATATTGGATCCATGGGAACCAATCAGGCATTGCGGCCGGACCTCGTTTGCAATCCCAACCTTCCCAGCGGTGAGCAGACCACCGAGAAGTTTTTTAAGACGGAATGCCTCGCCCTGCAGACACCCATGCGTTATGGAACAGCCGGGCGTTCGGTGATTACAGGCCCCGGCACGATCGGGGTGGACCTCTCGGTCCGCAAGATGTTTAAGATCACGGAGAAGATCAACTTGCAGTTCCGCTCGGAGTTTTTCAATTCGACGAATCATCCCAACTTGAATCCTCCGAATAAACTGTTGGGGAACGCACTCTTTGGGCGGGTTACCAGCGCTAGAGATCCCAGGATCATTCAGTTCGGGTTGAAACTCGCGTTCTGAGATCTGGTTGAAACGAAGCGGGCACCGGCAGTTTGAAGCCCGGCCGGTGGGTTGCTCACTAAAAACGGACGCCGACGACGGCTCAGGAACAAATGACTAATTTCACCGATCCACTTGCCGGAAATACGGCTGTGCCGTGTCAAGCTCATCTTCTACAGTCAGCGGGATAATTTGTTCGCAAGTGATTGATTTCCGGTGAGGGCATGGGTCCGAACATGAAATCCTAGTGACACAACGGTATCCGTGAATACGTAATAGTGCCTTGCATTATGGCGTCCATGTGT
>JANYCV010000022.1 GCA_025360145.1 Acidobacteriaceae bacterium | reverse complement strand
CGCAGGATTCGACTTGGCAAGGCATCCTGATGAGGTATCGTTAAAGATTATCGTCCAGCCACAGAGGTGGTTATAGTGAAAACGCAGATGATGGCTGCCGTCCTCTACGGGAAAGAGCATTTGGAAGTAGAGCCGGTGGCCATACCCGAGATTGGAAAGTCGGACGTCCTGGTTCGCGTGAAAGCGGCGCTGACCTGCGGCACCGATGTGAAGGTATTCCGCCGCGGTTACCATGCGCGCATGATCGTGCCGCCAGCTCTATTCGGCCACGAGCTTGCCGGTGACATCGTCGCAGTTGGCGATGATGTAAAGGGATTCCGTGTGGGACAGCGCGTTGTAGCGGCCAATTCGGCTCCTTGCCTGGAATGCTACTACTGCAAGCGCGGCCTTGAGAACCTTTGCGAGGACCTGCTATTCAACAACGGCGCCTACGCGGAGTACATCCGCATCCCCGGCAGAATCGTGAAGCGGAATATGTACGAGATTCCGGCCCACGTCACCTATCAGGATGCGGCGTTGATTGAGCCGCTGGCCTGCGTGATGCGAGGACTGGAAGAGACTACCATCCGGCCGGGCGACACGGTTGCCGTGATCGGGCTGGGCCCCATCGGCTTGATGTTTGTGCGGCTGGCGAAAGTCTACGGCGCGCGCGTGATCGCGGTGGGCCGGCGTCCTGCACAACTGGAACGCGCGGCCCGCATGGGAGCCGAAGAGCTTCTGAATACCAGCACGGGGGAAGACCTGATTGCCGCCACGCGCGACCTTACCAAGGGCCGCGGCGTGGATGTCGCAATTGAAGCCGTCGGCAAGCCGGATACCTGGCAGATGGCAGTGCGCATGGTGCGCCGCGGCGGGACGGTGAACTTCTTCGGCGGCTGTCCGAACGAAAGCCAGATTCAACTCGATACCTCGCTGCTTCATTACTCCGAGATTACCTGTAAAGCCAGTTTCCACCATACGCCGATGCACATCCGGAAGGCGCTGGAATCGGTGAGCCATGGCGATATTACGGCGAAGGACTTCGTGAATCGCGAAGAGCCGCTTACCAATTTGCTTGAAGTGATGCGTCATCTGATGAGCCATAACGGCCACATGAAGACGGCAATTATTCCCTAGGGAATGTCCACGAATCCGGCTAAGAATGTTGGCCGCCGATAAACGCCGATGAACACGGATAACCTACCCTAGTGCTTGCTCCAAAGGACTTCGTACATTCGCCGGAAGCGCTGGCAAAGGCTTACACCGTTGCGGAGGCGGAGTCCTATACTCGCTGGCTATCCACGCATCACTACGAGAACTTCCACGTCGTCAGCTTCCTGCTGCCCAAACGGTTGCATCAGGATTTCTACAACGTCTATGCGTTCTGCCGTTGGGCGGACGATCTGGCCGACGAAATGGGCGACACCGCCGCAAGCCTGCGATTGCTGGCCTGGTGGCGAAGGGAACTGCACTCGATGGTTGCGGGCTCGGCAACGCATCCGGTCTTCGTCGCGCTGAAGGTCACAGCGGCCAGGCATCAACTTCCACAGGAACCCTTTGACGATCTGATCACCGCGTTCGAGCGCGACCAGACCATCACCCGGTACGCCACCTACGAAGACGTCTACGAGTATTGCAAGTACTCGGCGAATCCGGTGGGGCGGCTGGTGTTGTATCTCTGCGGATACTCCGATGCCGAGCGGCAGCGGTTGTCGGATTCCACTTGCACTGCGTTACAGCTTGCCAACTTCTGGCAGGATGTCTCGGTAGACCTGCTGAAGAATCGTGTCTACATACCGCTCGAAGCCATGACGCGTCATGGCTATACCGAAGACGATCTGTTCGCACACCGGGAAACGCCGGCTTTTCAGGCGGTTATGAAAGAGATCACCGGGCGGGCTCGCCTGCTGTTTGAAGAAGGATTACCGCTCGTTCAAATGGTGAACCGGCGCCTTTCGCTCGACCTCGATCTGTTCAGCCGCGGCGGCATGATGGTGCTGGATAAGATTGAGCAGCAGCACTATCTGGTGCTGGGGCGGCGTCCGTCTATTTCAAAGGCTGAGCGCGTGCAGTTGCTTCTCACTAGCCTGGTCCGGGCGGTCTTTTCGAAAGCGGCATGATTCCGGTTGCAGAGTCTTACGCCTATTGCCGCAGCGTGGCGCGCACGCAGGCTCGCAATTTCTACTACTCGTTTGTGCTGCTGCCGAATCAGCAGCGCGATGCGATGTGCGCCGTGTACGCGTTCATGCGGTACTGCGACGATCTGAGCGACGGACCGGAGACGGCGAGCGTCGAGACCATGCAACGCTGGCGGGGTGAACTGGATGCGGCGCTCAACGGGAAATACGGACTGAACCCCTGCTGGCCGGCGTTTCACGATACGGTCCAGCGTTACCGGATTCCACGCGAGTACTTCCACCAGATGATCGACGGCGTCAGTGCGGACTTGCAGCCTCGCGACATCCAGACTTTCGACGAGCTTTACCGGTACTGCTATCAGGTGGCGTCGGTGGTGGGGCTCACCATCATTCACATCTTCGGTTTCGAAGATCCGGCCGCGCTAGTGCTGGCGGAGAAGTGCGGGATAGCCTTTCAACTCACGAACATTCTGCGCGACGTGAAGGAAGATCAGGGCCTGGGCCGGGTCTATCTGCCGCACGAGGACAGGGTCCGGTTTCCCGATTTCCGCGAGCTGATGCGGTTTGAAGCCGCGCGCGCGCGTGCTTACTACCAGGACTCGCGGCCATTGATCGAGATGGTTCACAAGCGAAGCCGCGCTTCGTTGTGGGCTCTGATTGAGATCTACCGGCGATTGCTCGAACGCATGGAAGCCTCGAACTTCGACGTGATGTCGCACCGCATCCGGCTCTCCGGTTTTGAGAAGGCGGGGATCGTGCTGCGCGCCTGGTTTCGATAGGGATGCGATCGGCGCGGCCAACGTTCGATACACCCTGAGCGCAGCGGGTCTGGCTCCAACATGGAACCGCTCAATGGTTACGCCAGCTGTTTGTGGAGTGGTACACACTATCGGCCATATCATGGGACTGAATGCGAAACCGGAGAATTCCGTCGCGGCTTCTTGCCTTGATGAGGACTTACCAGCTTCGCGGGCTTGGCAGGGCTATCCGCGAAATGAGGAACGGGTTCAGCCTGATGTTCTCCATACTGCCGATCACCCTCGGCAGTATGGTGTCTTCTGGTTGCCCGGTCGAGTAATTTTGGACTGAGGAAAGGAGGTGGTGACGTTTGCCGCGGTAGCAATGATCGCTGAAGTTGTTGCCGGCGTCATACACCGGTTCGCCGGACCGGCGAGTTTTCTTGTCGTCTCAGCCCTTGCGTTCAGCGGGTCGTGGCTCACGTGCAAGGTGGGACGTGAGAATGCCGAGGGGCCTCAAGTCCGCTAAACTTATAGTTATGGATTTGTATCTCAACCCTGAAACCGAAGCGAAGCTCAATGAACTTGCTGTGCGAACGCACCGCGGAACGGATGAACTATTGCAAGAAGCTGTGGATCATCTTGTCACTTACAACGAGTGGGTTGAAGGCAAGGTGAAGAGTAGCCTTGCCGCCGTGGAGCGGGGTGAAACCGTGCCGGATGAAGAGGTTCTCGCTTGGTTGGAACGTCGAGAACGTTCCTGATGCGTCTTGAATGGTCGGATCATGCTGTCTCCGATCTGCGAGCAATCTCCGAGTACATTGAGCAGGACCACAATCTCAAAACGGCGAATCGTGTAACACGAATAATCTATGACGCTGCCCGGAGCCTTCGTGCTCAGCCGTACCAGGGCCGATCCGGCCGTCTTGAGAACACACGTGAGTTGATCGTTCCACGAATCCCATACATTGTGATCTACCGCGTTTCTCAGGGGCGCGTGATGATTCTCAACGTCCTGCATGGGGCCCAGAGATGGCCATGAAACACGCCGGAAATCGTTCGCGATCCCGAAATTATGTAATGTGTGCCGGTGTTTCGTGCCGCTTCGGAGGAGGGTGAAACGGTTCCTGGAATGTCCCCGGTCCGCTGCGCTCACTACTCCATTTTCACCGGATGGGCCGGAAGGCACGAACCCCGGTTTGCTGAAATCTGTTCGGATTTTGTGAGTCAGAAGCCAAAAATACTTGCGGCTACTTCTTCATGTGGTCCATGAAGTGAGTGCTGAGGTTCGCCGCGACGAAGTCGGGGTCTGCCATGATCCGTTGGTGCAACGGGATCGAGGTGTGGATTCCTTCCACCACGAACATGTCTAGCGCGCGGCGCATTCGCTGGATGGCCTCGGTGCGGTCTTTGCCGTGGACAATGAGCTTCGCTACCAGCGAATCGTAATACGGCGGAATCACACCGTCGGTGTAGACGGCGGTATCCACGCGCACGCCGATGCCTCCGGGGAGGTTTAATCCCGTAATGCGGCCGGGGGAGGGCGTGAACGTCTCGGGGTGCTCGGCGTTGATGCGGCACTCGATGGCGTGGCCTGTGATTTCAATCGGGCCTGTGAGGATATCCGATAGCTTTTCCCCGGCGGCAATGCGGATCTGGCTCTTTACCAGGTCGACTCCGGTTATCAGTTCGGTGACCGGATGCTCCACTTGGATACGGGCGTTCACTTCGATGAAGTAGAGGTTGCCCTTTTCGTCCATCAGGAATTCGACGGTGCCGGCGTTGGTGTAGCCGACTGCCTTCATCGCCTTGCGCAGCGTGTCCATGGTCTTCTTGCGAAGCTTGGGACTTACGCCGGGCGATGGCGCTTCTTCCAGCAGCTTCTGGTGCCGCCGCTGGATGGAGCACTCGCGCTCGCCGAGGATTTCGACGTGGCCGTGCTGGTCGGCCAGCACTTGGAATTCGATGTGGCGGGGGGCTTCGATGAACTTTTCCAGGTACACGTCGGCGCACGAAAATGCCGCCCCTGCTTCCTGCTGCGCCTGTACCAGATTAGCTTCGAGTTCGGATGCATTGCGCACGATCCGCATGCCTCGGCCGCCACCGCCTGCTACTGCTTTGAGGATCACGGGGTAGCCGATTTCTTCGGCCAATGCCAGCCCTTCTTCGGCGGATTTCAGAATGCCTTCCGAACCGGGCAGGATCGGGATGCCCACTTCCTTCATCGCGGCGCGGGCCAATTGCTTCATGCCCATGGTGCGGATCACCTGCGGCTTTGGACCGATGAAGGTGATGCCGGAATCCTCGCACACTTCGGCAAAGTCGGCGTTCTCGCTTAAGAAACCGTAGCCGGGGTGGATCGCGTTTACGTTGGTGATCTCGGCGGCGCTGATCACCGACGGAATGTCCAGATAGCTGCGGGCACTCTTCGCCGGGCCGATGCAGATGGCTTCGTCGGCGAAACGGACGTGCAGGCTGTTGCGGTCGGCTTCCGAATACACCGCCACCGTACGAATGCCCAGATCTTTGCAGGCACAAATGACCCGGACGGCGATCTCGCCGCGATTTGCGATTAGGATTTTTTGGAACATCTACTTCGGCTTCACCGAAAACAATGCCTCGCCGTATTCCACGGGACGGCCGTTCTCCACCAGCTTGCTGACTACGGTGCCGGAGATCTCGGCTTCGATCTCATTCATTAGCTTCATGGATTCGATGACGCACAGAATTTGACCGGGTTGGACCTGATCGCCCACCTTCACGAATGGGGCAGATCCTGGGGACGGAGCGTCGTAGTAGGTGCCTACGATGGGGGACTTTACCAGCGTGGTGTCGGCCTCCGCAGCGAGCGAGGGAGCCGCGGCCGGGGCAACAGCCGGCGTGCCCTGTTGCTGGGCATGGGTGGCTGGCATGGTGGGGCCGGCGCTGAAGCCGATATCCTGCACTAGCGGACCGCGGCGGATGCGTACGCGGTTCTCCCCTCGCTGCACTTCGAGCTCGGCGATGCCACTCTCGTTCGCTAATTCGATTAGTTCTTTGATTTCCTGGATTGTCATGCTAAGCGACTATCAATTCCTTTGTAGTTGGCGTCAGCACTTCGCATCCGGTCGTGGTGACCAGCACTGTGTCTTCGATGCGAATTCCGCCGAAGCCTTCTAAATACGCACCGGGTTCGATGGTGATAACCATGCCCGCCTTCAGCACGGTCTTATCCTTTTTCCCCACACGCGGCGCCTCATGAATTTCGAGGCCCAAACCGTGGCCGGTGGAATGGACAAAACACTCGTCGTATCCGTGTGCTTTCAAAACGTTTCTGGTGCTCCGATCCACTGCCCCAGCCGTTGCATTTTCCTTTACCGCGGAGATTCCGGCGAGTTGCGCTTCGAGGACGGCTTTATACAGCTTCCTGACCTTCAGGCTAGGTTTACCTAAATGTAACATCCGGGTCATGTCGCTGGCGTATCCAGTCTGCATGGCACCCATATCTATTAATAATAACCGATTCGACCCCAGAACTTCGGCTGATGGCTGAGCGTGGGGCAGAGCCGAGTTCGGGCCCGCAGCGACGATGGTTTCAAAAGCCGCCTTTTCGGCGCCGTGGAGGCGCATTTGATATTCGAGTTCGGCGGCTAGTTCGTTCTCGGTCATCGACGGCTTCAAAAGTTTCAAAGCGCTGTCGAAGGCAGCGGAGTTTGTCAGGACCGACTGCCGGATGAAGCCGATCTCGGTTTCAGTCTTCACCATCCGCTGGTGTTCGATTAGGCCGTTCACCGGGTGGAGCGACGTCTTTCCGGTAAGCCCCTTCTCAAGTTCCACGTAGTTGTCGTAGGGGATGCGGTTTGCCTCAAACCCTACCCGCTTCCAGCGTTTCTTCGCGATCAGCTTCAGGGCTGCGGCGAAGAGAGAGCCGCGGACGATTTCGACCCTGGCACTGCTTTCGCCGGCGGCGCGGATGGTGTACCTGGGGTCGGTGAACAGAGTCGCGCTATCGCCTGAGAGTATGAGCAACCCGTTGCTACCGGTAAATCCGCAGAGGTAGCGGATGTTGGGCAGCGCGGACACAATCAGGCCGTCCAGCTTCAGTTCGGGAAGCTGGACGGCGACTCGTGCGTGAGGAGTCATTGCGGTGTGAGGACCAGTTTGCCCGTGGTTTTGCGGCTTTCAAGGTCGCGATGAGCCTGCTGGACGTTTGCCAGTTTATACGTTTTCTCGATGTGGATGTTCAGCTTGCCGGACGCGATGCCGTTCAGCAGGTCGCCTGCGCGCCATGCAAGCTCTTCCGGAGTGGCAATGTGGAAGGCTAGTGTGGGCCGCGTCAGGAACAGCGATCCCCGCTGGCTGAGCAGCAGCGGGTCGATCGGACCTACTGGGCCGCTGGACTGGCCGAATGTCACCATCATCCCGCGCGGGCGGAGGCAATTGATGCTCTTGAGGAACGTGGTAGCGCCCACCGAATCGTAGACCACATCCACGCCTTTGCCATCCGTGATGCGTTTCACTTCGGCTTCAAAATCCTGTGTGGTGTAGAGGATGGTCTCGTCCGCCCCGGCCTTGCGGGCCGTCGCCGCTTTGGCTTCCGTGGACATGGTGCCGATGACTTTCGCGCCCAGGGCTTTGGCCATCTGCACGATCAGCAGTCCGGCTCCTCCGGCGGCGGCATGGACCAACGCCGTATCGCCTTTCTTCAGCGGGAAGGTGGAGTGCGTGAGGTAGTGCGCGGTCATGCCTTGCAGCATTGCGCCCGCGGCAACGGTGAGGTCGATGCCTTCGGGTACTTTCACCAGCATCTTCGTGGGAACGGCGGCGTATTCGGCGTAGGCGCCTACTACGGATGTATAGGCTACGCGGTCGCCCGCCGCAAAGCCGGTTACGCCTTCGCCCAGCGCTTCAATCACGCCGGCGGCTTCCTGCCCCAGAGTGAAGGGGATCGGCAGTTTGTAGAGCCCGGTTCGCTGATAGACGTCTATAAAATTGACGCCGCTGGCGGCGATCTTGACCAGCGCCTGACCTGGGGCCGGCTTGGGGATATCCACTTCTTCGTAGTTCAGTTCTTCGGGACCGCCGGTATGATGGACCAGGATGGCTTTCATAAATGCACCTTTCGTCTGAGATGTACTGCCGCTGCGTAGAATACCAAGTATATGACGGTGAACGGGAACAAAATAAGCCGCGCGATGGTGCGCATCGCTCCTGCGCCGGTCAGGCCCGCGCGGTAGAGGGCGAAGTGGCGCATGGTGCGCCAGTTGCTCCGCTGGACCCAGAAGAAATCGGCGTTCTCATTGAGGATGAATAGCTTTGCCGGGACGCGCGCGGCCAGCATCCACTTCCACTTGGTCATGATGGGCTCGGCGGCGCAGATGATGCCAATCATGCTGGGCTTTTGTTGCGCCAAATCCTTGAGCAGGCGGGTGCGGCCCTCGGCTCCGGCATAGTCGGAGATTCTGAAGACTTTTCCCGCGAAGCCTTCGGGTGTGCCGGCGAAGCATGTTACCAGGTCGAATCGGACTTGATCTCCGGCTGCTTTGCGGAGAGTGGGCATCAGGGCTTCGATGAGGTGGCGGCTGCCGCTTTCGACGAGAAGCACCCGGTCGAAGGATGGGACTAAGCTTGTGAAGAATCCCTTCACACTCCCCAACTGTAGTCTTCGATGGCTTGCTGCACGTTCTCATCGCTTTCGGTGAGACGCATCAGTTCGAGTCGAATGGCATCGACCAGGGCTTGCCAGCTTGCTTCGATCACGTTCTCGGAAACGCCAACGGTGGCCCAACTGCGGCGATGGTCGGACCATTCCGTGAGTACACGGACTTTGGCTGCGGTACCCTTCTTCGAATCGATTACGCGGACCTTATAATCGGTCAGGCGGACGTTGGCGATTGCCGGATAGAAGGTCGCCAGGCACTGGCGGAGGCAAAGATCCAGAGCGTTGACGGGGCCGTGGCCGGTGGCGGTGGCGGAACGGATACTGTCTTGCGCTTTGAGTGTGACGGTGGCTGTGGTCTGCGCGTCTTTGTTTGCCGACATGCGGGTGGTGACTTCGAAGCCTACCAGTTCAAAGAGCTGGATGCCGGGGTGAAGGGCTTCACGGACCATCAGCTCGAATGTCCCTTCGGCGGCTTCCAGTTCGTAGCCTTCGTATTCCATCAGCTTGATGCGTTCGAGGAGTTCGCGGCGCGCATCGTCGTTCAGCCGGTCGCCTAAGCCATGCTGGTTGAGCTTATAGAAGACGTTGCCGCGGCCCGAGAGATCGCTGAGCAGCACTCTTTGACGGTTGCCGACGAGCTCGGGCTGGATGTGTTCGTAGGTTGCGGAATCCTTTAATACGGCGCTCACGTGAATGCCGCCTTTGTGCGCGAAGGCGGATTGGCCCACGTAAGGCTGGTTGTTCGGCAGCGTGAGATTAGCCAGTTCGGCGATGTATCTGGCGGTGGCGGTGAGGTGGCTCAACTTGCCTTCGCCGATGGCGGAGTGGCCCTGTTTTAATTCGAGATTTGCGATTACCGAGCAGAGGTTGGCATTGCCCGTTCGCTCGCCGTAGCCGTTCATGCAGCCTTGCACGTGGGTGGCGCCGTGCTCGATTGCGACCAGGGAGTTGGCAACAGCTACATCGGAATCGTTATGCGTGTGGATGCCGATTATGCCGCCGAATCTGGCTACGACTACGTCTACGATTTCAGCTAGCTTCGTGGTTAGAGTGCCACCGTTGGTGTCACAGAGGCAGAGGACGCCGGCGCCTGCTTTCTTCGCGGCTTCGAGCGTTCTTAGTGCGAAGGCGGGGTTGTTGATGTAGCCGTCGAAGAAGTGTTCGGCATCGTAGACTACTTCTTTACCGTGCTTGATAAGGTGCCCTACGGTTTCTGAGATCAGCTTCAGGTTTTCTTCTTCGGTTACGCCCAGGGCCCGCTTGGTGTGCAAGTCCCAGCTCTTGCCGAAGATGGCTACCGCCGGTGTTCCGGCGTTTACCAGTTCGTTCACGTTCGGGTCTGTTTCTATGGTGTTGCGGTTAAAGCGGGTGCTGCCGAATGCGGTTAGTTTGGCGTGCTTCAGTTTCAGGTGCCGGGCCCGGACGAAGAAATCTTTGTCCTTCGGATTCGAGCCCGGCCAGCCACCTTCGATGTAATCAATTCCCAGGTCGTCGAGTTTTTGGGTAATGAGCAGCTTGTCCTCGACGGAGAATGAGACGGATTCGCCTTGCGTGCCGTCCCTGAGAGTTGTATCGAAGGTTTGGATTTTCATGGTGATTTTCTATTGGGCCGCGGGTACAGCCAGGTCTTCCGGTACGCCTACTTCTTTGTTCTTCTTGAGGAATGTCATCATTTTGCGGAGTTCCGCGCCGACCTTCTCTATGGGTTGATGACGGGCTTCTTCGCGCATGGCGAGGAACTTGTGGCGGCCCGCTTTGTTTTCGTCCATCCATTCCTTGGCGAACTGGCCGGATTGAATTTCGGCGAGAATCTTCTTCATCTCGTTACGGGTTTCCTGGGTGACGATGCGTTTGCCGCGGCTGTAGTCGCCGTATTCGGCGGTGTCCGAGATGGAGTAACGCATGTAGGCCAAGCCGCCTTCCTGGATGAGGTCGACGATTAGCTTGAGTTCGTGGAGGCACTCGAAGTAGGCGATTTCCGGGGCGTATCCGGCTTCGGTGAGGGTTTCAAAACCGGCGCGGATCAATTCGCAGACGCCGCCGCAGAGGACGGATTGCTCACCGAACAGATCGCTTTCGGTTTCTTCGCGGAAGTTGGTTTCGATTACGCCGGCTTTGAGGCAACCTAATCCGGCTGCGTAGGCTAGCGCTCTTGCTTCGGCTTTGCCCGATGCGTCCTGGTGGATGGCGATCAGGCCGGGGACGCCTACGCCTTCCGCGAACAGTTCGCGGACGCGGTGGCCGGGGGCCTTGGGCGCGATCATGCTGACGTCTACGTCTTTCGGCGGCGTGATGAAGCCGAAGTGGATGTTGAAGCCGTGGGCGAACATCAGCGTGTTGCCGGCGACGAGGTTGGGCGCGATGTCCTTGTTATAGAGGTCGGCCTGTATGTGATCGGAGACCAGGATCATGATCACGTCGGCGGCTTTGGCGGCTTCGGCGGTGGTGGCTACTTTGAGGCCGGCGGCCTGGGCTTTGGCCCAGCTCTTGCTGCCTTGGTATAAGCCGACTATTACGTCTACGCCACTATCGCGGAGGTTTAGGGCGTGTGCGTGGCCCTGGCTGCCGTAGCCGATGATGGCTACGGTTTGGCCTTTCAGGTTTTCGAGGTTTCCGTCTTTTTCGTAAAAGCTTCTTGGCATAAGGTTTCCTTTATTTGATTGCCGGCTCCAACTCTGGCCCGGTTGGGATAGGTGCGGAGAGGCGTAGTTTTTTCATGTCGAGCGAGACGGCCAGGATTCCGGAGCGGGTAACTTGGATTTCGCCGTAGCTGCGCATTACATCGATGAATTCGTCGAGCTTTTCGGGGTCGCCGGTGGCTTCGAGGGCGAAGCCGTCTACCGTGGAGTCTACTACTCTGGCGGTGAAGATTTCGGCTTCCTTTAATATGGCGGTGCGGGACTCCATGGTGGAGCGGATGCGGAGCAGCACCATTTCACGGGATACGGCGGGGGAGTCTGTTAGGTCCGTGGCTTGGAGTACGTTGATTAACTTGTTGATCTGTTTTATTACTTGGGCTCGGATTTTGGGGTCTACGTCCGCTACTATGGTCATCCGGGAGAGCGTTGGGTCTAGCGTGCGGGCGACGGTCAGGCTCTCTATGTTGTAGTTGCGGGCTGTGAAGAGGCCGGTGATCCGCATTAGTGCGCCGGGTTTGTTTTCGACGAGGACTGAGATTATCTGTAGCATTGGGTTCCTTTGGGCTGGCTCTCTTGTAGGGCTGAGGTCAGTTGGGGATTTGGGTTCCATTTGGGAAGGCGGGCCAAGGGGCCTGCCCCACCTTGCTGTTGGTCTGAGCTTCTGGTTTTCTCTTAGCTTCTGGTTTGCTCTCAGCTTCTGGTTTGGTCTGAGCCTCTGGTTTGGACTGAGAATCTGCTTTGGACTGAGAATTTCGTTGAGACTTCTGCATCATGCTACCTCTACTGGTTGGGGCGGGCCCAATACCATTTCGTTTACTGCTCCGCCGGCCGGGACCATCGGGTAGACGTTTTCAAATGGCGTTACTTTTACGTTCAGGAGGTAGGGGCCGGGTTCGGCTACTGCTGCTTCCAGCGCGCTGCGAAGGTCCAGCACGTTTTCGATTGTCTTTCCTTTGAACCCGTAGGCTCCGGCTAGCATTTCCGCGTTGGGGAAGCTGCTGAGTTCTACCGAGGAGAGGCGATTGTTGTAGAAGAGCTCCTGCCACTGGCGAACCATGCCCAGGTAGCCGTTATTCATCACGATTATCTTCACGTTTAAACCGTAGTTGGCTAGTGTGGCCAGTTCCGGGATGCTCATTTGGAAGCCGCCGTCGCCTACTATGGCGAAGACCAGCTTGCCGGGGTTTGCGGCTTGGGCGCCCATGGCGGCGGGCAGTCCGAAGCCCATGGAACCAAGACCGCCGGAGTTGATCCATTGGTTTGGTTCGTTGAAGCGGATTAGTTGCGCGGCCCACATCTGATGTTGGCCAACGTCGCTGGCTACGATGGCGGCGCCGGCGGAGATGCGGTCGATTTCGGCCATCAGGTGCTGGGGCTTGATCTCGGTGGTGGACATGATGGGCACTAGCGGGTGCTCTTCTTTCCAGCTTCGGATTTGGCTCCACCAGGCTTTGCGGCTGGCGCTGTTTTTCGGGGCTTCGGCTTCCTTGAGCTCCGCTACCACCTTGTTCAGTTTGGGAAGCACGCGCTTGACGTCGCCTACGATTGGGATGTCGGCGTGGCGGTTCTTGCTGATTTCGGCGGGGTCGATGTCGACGTGGATTACGCGGGCGTGCGGCGCGAAGGCAGCCAGGCGGCCGGTTACGCGATCGTCGAATCTGACGCCGAGGGCGATTAGCAGATCGGTGTGGGTCATGCCCATGTTGGCGGCGTAGCTGCCGTGCATACCGGGCATGCTGATGAAGTTGGGATGCTCGGATGCCAGCCCGCCCAGGCCCATTAGCGTGCAGACCGCGGGGCAGTCGAGGAGTTCCACCAGTTCTTTGAGTTCGGCCGAGGCTTTGCCGGCTATGATGCCGCCGCCTGCATAGATGAATGGGCGTTCGGCTTCCCACATCATCTGCGCGGCGCGGCGGATTTGTCCGCTGTGGCCTTCGGTGAAGACCTTGTAACCGGGGAGATGGATAGACGTGACCGGCTCATAGGCGGCCATGGCCTGGAAGACGTCCTTCGGGATGTCTACCAGCACTGGGCCGGGGCGTCCCGAGGCGGCGATGTAGAAGGCTTCGTGGACGGTTTGGGCCAGCTCGCCGATGTTCTTGACCATGAAATTGTGCTTCGTGGCCGAGCGCGTGATACCGAAAGTGTCGGCTTCCTGGAACGCGTCGGTGCCGATCAACTTGCTGGTGACTTGGCCGGTGAGGGCGACGATGGGGATGGAATCCATCATCGCGTCCACCAGTCCGGTGACGAGGTTG
>JANYCV010000002.1 GCA_025360145.1 Acidobacteriaceae bacterium | reverse complement strand
GTGGTCACGATCCGCGCGGTGGACGCCGCAAACGTGGCAACCTCGGTGAGCAGCAGCTACACAGTTCGCGCCAGCGCCGACATTCGCGCGACCATAGTCAAGCTGCGAGGCGATTCCCAATCTGCCGCGCCCGGCTCCCAGGCGCCGCAAGCCCTGCGAGTGGCCGTGCGCGACGACAGCGGCAATCCGCTGAGCGGAGTTGGAGTGAAGTTTTCAGCCACCACCGGTGCGCAGGTATCGCCCGCAACCGCCATCACCGACTCGCTGGGCCAAGCCGAGACCTTCCTGCGCATGCCCCTGAGCGAGGGAATCGTGCTCGCCAACGCCGAGTCCGTCCGCCAGGTGGCCACCTTCAGCGCGCGTTCCAGCCAGTCCACGCTGACCAATTACACCAAACTCACGCAGTCCGGCGATGTGCCGCTGGGGAACGGAACGGCGACAATTGCCCAGAAGGGATCGTTATTGACGGCTGCGGCCTCCATCCTCCGCTACTACCAGAACCGGGGGGATCTGACCATGCCCAACGGCGTTGCCGATCCCGGCCTGCTGAATCAGTTTCTGGAGACTCTCTGCGCTTTCGACTCCCAAGGCGCCCAAATTTGCGATGGATTTGTATCTCCGAAGGATTCGCCGGAACAGTTCGTAAACCTTTGGCGTCTTTCGCAGTTCGCCGGAAATAACGTGGATGTTTCCATCGAAAGCCCCGAATTGCCAGTCATCCGCGATTTGCTGGCGCAGGAATCTCCGGTACTTCTCGGCATGGCGATGACGGCGAATGGCGCGCCGGCCGGAGCGCACTTCGTGGTTGCCATCGGCGTCTCGCCCGACGGCGGCATTTTGATTCACGACCCCAACCCGGCGTTCGGCCGGACGCTCCTCACCGCCTACAACGATGGGTTCGCGGTGGCGGGCGTCACCTGGAAAGGGGCGCTCACCGCAGCCGTAAGGCTGCTGCCACGGCCGCCCAGTCCAACCGGCTTCGTGATCGCGACAACCGTAACTAGTGTCCCGTCCCGTCCAATTCTTGGCAATGCCCAACTGGACCGAGGTCTTACTGACAACGCCCAACTGAACCAACGTCTTACTGCCAATCCGCAACAAGACCGAGGTAGGGCGGACGCCCTCGTCGGCGCGCGCCCCCCAGGTCGCGCTCTCCCGGAAGACGGACAAGCTACGATCGATCTATTACTACAAGTCGCGTCCCAAGCCGGCACCTGCGGGGCAACCGTGCAGTGGCCCAGCGCCGCCGCAGTGCCGTCCAATCCGGGCTCTCCCACGGCCACCTTCCGGCAACGGTACTGCGATGGCGCCCAGCCCGCCTACCAGATCGACTTATCGGCGTCCGGCCCTTTTAACGCCGTCCTCACGGACCTGGGCAACCTGGGCGGAAAATTCGATCTATCCGGCGGAGGCCAGTCGTCCTTTCGCGCCACTCGTCCAGGATCGCAACTGGTTTTGGCGCCGCAAGATATTAATTTCTCTTCACGCTCTGTTGTAAATGCCGCGACATTTACTGCCGATATGGCTCCTGGGGGGTTGATCGCGATCTTCGGAGACGGACTGTCAAAACCCGGCACTACAACTAAGGTGGAAGTTGGCGATCAGCCTGCCAGCGTAACCGCGGCATTTCCGTTTCAAATAAACGTCCAGATTCCATTCGGGGTAGCGCCGGGCACACAAGTCCTACGAGTGACTTCGCCGTTTGGTGTCAGCGAGCAGACCATCGAGATTCAATCGCTCGCTCCCGCAGTTTTCAGGCTGGACCCGCTACCGCTGGCGCTGGACAAAACTGCTGTAAACAAAGGAGCAACCATCAATCAGGATGCAAAATTGAATCTCCCATCCAATCCGGCACGCCGCGGAACCGTCGTTGTCCTTTTTGGGACCGGTTTCGGGGCGGTGAAAAGCGGAGCGGCACCGGTCAGTACCCTGACGTCGGTTACGGCCTCTCTGGGCGGACAAGATATTCCCGTCAGTTTCGCGGGTTTGACGCCGGGGTTCATCGGGCTGTATCAGGTGAACGTTCCGATACCGGTGAACACTCCACCGGGACTCGATCTTCCGATTTATTTTCGGATCGGCGGAGTTGCCAGTAGTCCTGTGGAAATCGCAATTCAATGAAAATGGATGCCATTCACGCCAAGTCTGTTGACGTTCAGGCAGGTAACATGTTGTAATGGCACCCTGGGATGTTGTAATGGATCGTAGAGGAGCCGCATTTTCAGCTTGACTTGAGCTGGGGATAGTGTTATCAATATTCTGACTGCGTCTAAGG
>JANYCV010000486.1 GCA_025360145.1 Acidobacteriaceae bacterium | reverse complement strand
CTTCGTGAAGTGATTCGCCGTATCCATTCCGCTGTGCCCGAAACCTCCATCCTGGTGATGAGTCCAATGGATAGAGGGCAGCGCGAGCCCACCGGCGAAATTGCTTCCGTGCCCGCACTGGTACGGCTGGTCAATTTGCAGCAACAGATTGCAGCGGAGACCGGCTGTGGGTTCTTCAACACTTTTCAGGCCATGGGCGGCCCCGGCACCATGGGGCGCTGGTATAACGCCGAGCACAGGCTGGTGAGCGCAGATTTCATCCATCCAATGCCGGGAGGCGCAAAGCTGGTGGGGAATCTTCTGTATCGCGCGTTGATCAACGGCTACAACAAATACAAGCTCCGCGGAATGCAGGATCGCCTGGCCGCGGCCCCCCCCCTTGAAAAGGGAAAGGCTCCGGCCTCCCGTTGAAGCGACGCATCTTCCTCTCGATATTGGCCGGGGCAACGGCTCTTTTCGCGGCGGCCGCCAAGCCAAAGAAGCGGAGGAAAAAAGCCGCGAAACCCGTGGCGCCCGCCATCAGCGCAAAAGCCCGGAGTGCCGCGCTTGAGAGCGTGACGGAACAACTGCGAAACAGTCCGGTGACTTATGAGAACGCCGGGGCGCTGGTGCCCTTCTTTGAGCAGCTTTACCGCAAGGGGCGCGTCTCCATCTTGCACTACGGCGACTCCCACACCGCCGCCGATGAGTGGACCGGCCATCTGCGCGACCTGTTCCAGGGCAAGTTCGGAAACGGAGGAGCCGGATTTTCGCACGCTGGACGTCCCTGGAACAGCTACCGCCGCATGGACGTGCGCAGCTTCGGATCGCGCTTCTGGCACAGCGACGGACTTTTGAGCCGCGAAGGCGATGGCCTATACGGGCTGGCCGGCGTGAGTATTTCCACCACACGGTCCGGTGAAACCGTCGCACTGAAAGCCGACGGCCCGCTGCTGCAGATCAATTACCTGCAGCAGCCCGGTGGCGGGACGCTGGAATTGTCCGACGAAAATATTCTGCTGGACACCATCTCCACCGATGGCGATCTAGCGCCCGGCTACTATAAGCGCGAAGTGAAGCCTGGTCCGCACTACTATAGTCTTCGAACGCGCGATCACGCGCCTGTTCGTCTGTTCGGATGGGTTACCGGCCACGCCGATGGCTTGACCTACGAAACACTGGGCATCAACGGCGCGCAGGCCTCCATGCTTCTGAATTGGGACGGCGCGATCACCGCCAGCAACATTGCCGACCGTAACCCGGCTTTGATTGTGTTGGCCTATGGAACCAACGAAGCCGGAAACCCGCGCGTGACCGCGGAGAGCTATCGCGATCTGTTGATTGACGTGATCTCCCGCTTCCGCCAAGCGGCGCCGGCAGCGTCCATCCTGCTGATAGGACCGCCGGACCGCTTCATCCGATCCAAGGGCAAGTGGGTGCCATACGACGCCGTCGATCGCATTGTGACGGCGGAAAGGGAAGCTGCAATCGCCGCCGGATGCGCTTTCCTGGATCTCCGCGGTAAATTGGGAGGTAAAGGTACGATGCACGAATGGGCCGTGGCCGGCCTTGCCCAGTTTGATCACGTCCATTTCACTGCCGCCGGCTACCGGTTGATCGCCGAGGCGATGTTTCGGGATTTCATGGACCAATACGCAATTTTTCTCAATGCAAGGGAGTCGTAAATCACATCGAATGGACAAACGAGCGAAACTCCTCGAAATCATCCGGCAGGTTTCAAACCCGGACGCCAACCCGCAACCGGACGAGTCCCTTTTCGAATCCGGCCTTCTCGACTCGTTCGCGCTGCCGGACATGGTGACGGCGATTGAGGCCGGCTTCGGCATCAAGATCCCCGACTCGGATCTCAATCCGAGAAAATTCGATTCCATTGAGCGGATCGAGAGTTATCTGGAGGATCATACGTAGCCCGTGGCGTTCATCAAACAATTCGGGGCATATCTCCCATCCCGCATAGTGAGCAACGAGGAGATGGGTGCGAAGGTGGGCTGCGATGCCGATTGGATCGTGAACGTGTCGGGCATTGAGCAGCGCCGCTTTGCCGATGAGGAAACGGTGGTGGACCTTGCAACGCGCGCCGCCGAGGATTGCCTTGGCCGCGCGAACATCAAGGCCACGGACCTGGGCATGATTCTTCTGGCCACCAGCTCCGCGGAGCGGCGATTCCCCGGGCCCGCGGTGATGGTGGCAAACAGGTTGGGCTTGCATTCGGTTCCGTGCCTGGACATCCCTATGGCCAGCGCCGGATCGCTCTTCGGGATGGTGCTGGCCTCGAAACTGGCCTCGACTTATGGCAATATACTGGTGATCGGCGCAGAGAAAATGTCGAGCGTGATTCTTCGGGAGCCCATGGAGCGCGGGGTTGCGATTCTGTTCGGCGACGGCGCAGGGGCATGTCTCATCACTCACGACAAAGGCCCGGCGCGCATCATCGATTCGATGATCGAATCCGACGGAGCGTTCGCGGAAGACTTATGCCTTGAATTTGACCAGCCGCTTAAAATGAACGGGCGGACGGTGATCCTGCAAGCGTCGCGCAAGATTCCCAGGGCGATTGAACGCATTCTTTCGCAGAACGGCCGCAAAGCGAAAGAGATCGATATCTTTTTGATGCATCAGGCGAATCAGAATCTGATCGTGCGTGTGGCGAAGGCGCTTGGAGTTGCCGAAGAAAAGTTCTATTCGAATATCCGGCAGTACGGCAATACCTCGTCGGCATCGATGTTGATCGCGGCCTCGGAATGGTGGCAGAGTGTTGGTTTCCGGCCTGGTCTGCCTGTATGTTTCGCTACGTTCGGGGCAGGCTTCCACTGGGGCGCGCTGTTAGCTGAAGGAGTTGCATAGTATGCAGAAAGTTACAATCAGGATCGATCCGTCACTGTGCATCACCGCCGCAAATTGCTCCGGGATCGCGCCGAAGATTTTTCATATTAACGAAGAGGGACTGGCGGAGGTGATGGACGGCGCCGGCATCCCGCAGGGATACGAACACACGCTTGAAGTTTCTGACGCGGATGCGGAATTGATTGAAGAGGCGGTGGAGTCGTGTCCGGCGCGGGCGATTAGCATGGTGTAAATTCCTGGTTCTTGGCGGAGGGGTAGACGGTTCGTCTGTGCGCGACCGCGGGGCTGCGCTCTTCATCGCGGAGTGTGGCAAGTGTTGCAACCATTTGATACCCCCGATTTGCATGACAGGACACACAAGTAGCCATTTCCACTGGTTACTCTTCGAACAGCACGTCACGCGTGGCGACCGCACCGTGACACTCCGCCCATTCCAGCTTTGATTTCCTTCAAATGCAAGGCATGGGGAAAACACACGAAGTCCGGAACAGTACAGAGGCGCGCCCACGGAACCGCTGTTATTGACTACCCAAATATGGAAAGTTCCTGGATTGTAGGGCTATTGGACAGGCGGTCAGTCTATCACCGGTCCGTAGCGACGCCCGATTTGGATCAGGTAAGCTATGAAAGATGGACTGTTGCAAGAATGTCAAAGTGAGCCGATAAGACCGATGACGGCTCATGAAACGACGGCACAAGGATCGAAACGCATTTCTTTTTCCTGAGATGACTGAAAACCCCTGGTGGAGCGAACCTAGTAGCGTTGATGCCGTTGACGGGCCTGTCATGAGCGGGCTTACAACGCTAGAATTGTGCGCTAGCCACAATCCAGACCAAATAAGCAAGCGGAATGGAAAGCCAAGATTGCTGGATTTATTCTGTTGTGCCGGTGGCGCTGGCTTAGGATACAGCCGGGCAGGTTTTGAGGTTGTTGGGGTGGATGTTAAGCCGCAGTGAGGTGGACCCCATCGGTTGGACAAAAAAACGTCCGTTCTTAGATGGTGTGGCGGGCTGACCAAGGAGGCGACCGTGAGGTCGCCATCCATTCCGGACTTGCATCGGCGCTCGGGGCGCATCCCTGCGTTGCCCTATCC
>JANYCV010000544.1 GCA_025360145.1 Acidobacteriaceae bacterium | reverse complement strand
GTTTCTCGATGCCCGTGATCCAGGACCAGCATTATAGGGATGCTTCTTGCCACAGCCTCAGAGCCGTGCCACGCGACGTTGCCATTCGACCTTGGCCACATCTACCAGACGGAGATAGACCTCATGCACCAATGCTGTGGTCTGGAGAGTATTGGCTTGGCGTTCATTTTTCATATACCGGCGGGCGATCGGGCGCAACTCAGGATACACGTGCTCCGCCGGCCGCGCCAAGGCAGCCTGGTCGCCGCTGTTCCAGGCTTTCAACAGACTCGTGATTTCAGCAGAGGATGCGCCGATGGACAACCCGTTCTCCCCGTGAGACAAAAAAAAGTACCAGAACGTGGCGGCTTTTACCGTCCGCTTCCGCATGTACCAGTGGAAGGAGAACAAGCTCTCAGAATGATCTCCTCCAAAAGGATAGGAGGCACTACCCATGAAACACATAGCAACGGTGGCCCTGATGCTCAATCTCGGTGTCGCAGGCGTCTACGCACAACAGAACCCCGTAAAGATGACGTTTTCGGGAACTGTTGAGCCCAGCACGATCAATCTACAGCCCGGCACAAATGACGACGAAGTGAATTTAGCCGGTAGCGGTTCGCAAGGACAATTCACCTATCGTGAGCTACACGCTGACACAGCTTCTCCCCAGCCTTCCAGCACTTGCTCCGGCCCAACTCATCTTTTCTTTCAAACTGTGGCCGGCGGGGGCGTATTTCGCTTCCAAGACGGAAGTCTATTGACGGTCAGGATCACGGGGGGATCCCTTTGCATCGATTTTACGGCTGGGCATGCCAACCTTACCGAGACGTATCAGATCACAGGTGGAACCGGGCGTTTCAAGGGTGCGTCCGGCACCCTTGCGTCGACGGCGACGTGGACCCCGGTGGTGTTCAACGGTCCTAACTCGGCCGTACTATTAACGGCTACGGGCGAATTTACGGGAACAGTTTTCGGAGTGGCCATAGGGGAGGAAGACGAGCGGAAATAGGAAAAGGCATGTGCGCGTGCTCCTACTCGCTGTGCTGCTATGTGCAACCAGTCCAATCGGAGAATCAGGCGGAGAGTCGATCCGGTAATGTCTGCCTGCACAGACAGGGTGCGGCGACCGTCAGGCTCGTGAGCGGCGACACCGCACATCGGTGCTGGTGGACTGTCACGGGAAAGGTGCTCTTCCGGCGATTGGGGATTCGGGACCGATAAACGGGCTGGCGCTGACGCACTGCGCCGTGGTTGGATCGGATTGACGATGAAACCTCTGATCGGCTACGGCTCAGGCGTGAGCGCCGCGCGGTCCTGCACGACTTGTCGGCGATAAGACATCCACTTGGACGTATTGTCGGCTACTCGTAGATGTGGGCCTGAGCGGTGTCCCGTCAATCCTTAACGCCTAACCGGCAAGGCATCCGCGCAACCGTACTCGCCGCGTGCCAGGTACCGGTCGCCGCGCCGGGGCAGCGGATCGCGAGTGTCTTCGGCGTCATTGAGGATCTATCGCGCCATGAAGTTTATTCGTCAACCCGTAACACTTCGCCAGGCTGGATCGAACTCATGATCGTTCACACGTTTCTCAGTCCGGCAACAGCGGGTAAGAACTGAATCTAGCCCAATTCACCCCAGTCGGCCACAGGTCAGTCTGAGGTCATGAAGGCGCGGGTTTCTCAATATCAACCCGGTGGTTGTCTGTTTAAACGATTCCACCTTTGGTGTCATACCGTCCCTCCCAGATCTTGCCGGCCTTATCGATCAAACTAAAAACCGTGCGTCGGCGATCTGCGCTGACGGTGCGGGCGGTCGCACTTATTTCTCCGCTCCGTCAGCCTCTTTCCGCCGCCCCGCCGATGAAAACTTTTACGTTCCCAACTTTCTAACAGAAACATTTCCCTTAGCCTCAATAACATCCAAAAATAAAACGGAGCCGATGGTACTGCCTGATGGCATCCTTGCTCATGCGGAGGGCAGTGATTCTCTTTCGCAAAGGAGACGTACAGCGATGCGATTTTGCACGAACAAACCCAATCCCCCGGCGGAACGCGACCCCGGAGTTACACAAACAAACCCAAGAAGTGTCCCAATTGGCTCTGTTTCGCA
>JANYCV010000536.1 GCA_025360145.1 Acidobacteriaceae bacterium | reverse complement strand
CTTGTGCGGGGAAAAACGCCGCTTCCATTCCGCGTGTACCGCGTGATAGCCGAGATACAGGAACGTTCCTCCGCCAAACGCCAGCAGAACTGCGACCCATCGGTTTCCCAGATAAGGGGCGGCCGCGTACTCAAGAACGCCACCGGCCAGCATGATGCCCTGCACCAGGCCCGCAAAGAAGAAGGCGCGGGCGCGGGATTTGAGCGCCGCTCTGACAATTACGCCGAACGCCAGACCTTCCGGCAGCTTGTGCAGCGCCACGCCGAGCAGGATGGCAGGGCCAACCGGTCCGGCGCTCTGTTCATTGCCCGCCGCCAGCATCCAGCCGTCAAAGAAGCTATGCAACAGGGCAGCTACGATCAGCGGTCCGGCGAATCCGTGGAGCGGAGTGTTGCAGGAATCGTGATCGTGCGTGTGGGAACAGGCGGGACAGACCGGATAGAAGTACCTGTCGATGATCAGCAGGACAGCGAAGCCGCCAGCCATCAAGCCGGCGCCGGTGTACAGTCCAAATTCGCGCACCAGCTCCGGCAGCACCCAGAACAGGGAAACCGCAACCAGGATGGCGCCGCTGAGCGGAATAACGCGGCGTGAGATTTCGGGTAGGCTGGTGAGCCAGACGCCCAGGAACGCACTTGCTACCGCAAGCGAGGTGAAGAGAAAGAGAGATCCAAAGGAAAACACGGGCGGTTCCCTCACTGTACCAGACATTCGTTACTACACAACCGTTCGGTATAATTCAGGCATCCTGATACATGCCGCCGATCCCGGATATCCTGCAGTTGGTCCTGGCGAGCCTTACGGTCGCCGCCGCCGTCTCCGATTTGCAGTCCCGGACCATCCCGAACTGGCTGGTCCTGAGCGGCATCGTCCTTGGTTTCGGCATCAACGGCTACCTCTTCGGCTGGGGCGGCTTGCTGCGGTCGGCGATGGGCTTCGGCCTGGCGGCGGTGGTGTATCTGCCAATGTTCGCGCTGCGGGCGATGGGGGGCGGAGACGTGAAGCTGATGGCTGCGATTGGTTGCATCGCCGGTGCCCGCAACTGGTTTGCAATATTCCTGTTAACGGCAATTCTTGGCGGAATTGCCGCGCTTGCACTGCTTTTGTTTAGAGGCATATTGGCGGGCACATTGCGCAATGTAGCGTACATTTTGAGTGAGCTGGCGCAACTGAGGCCGCCTCACTTGTCCGCGCCGGAATTGAGCGTGGACCATCCGAAGGCGGTGACGCTGCCGCACGGCGCGGTGATCGCAGCGGGTACCTTTCTGTTCCTCGTGGTCCTGCGGTTTGGACTATTGCAACAATAAATCTACTAAGCAGGTATGATCGGAGAATGCCGGAAGTATCAGCCAACAATGGGGTAAATGGCTCTAGTAAGAAACCGCGTTTTGGGATACGATCCATTGATGGATTCTAATGCCGGATGAGGTCCTTAAAATGTCCGGGCATCGCGACGAATTGACTTCGTTGTTTGAGAGTGCGCCGGACTTAATGTTCACCGAGAGCCCTACGGGCAGGATGACGCGGGTCAATCTGGCATTCGAAAGAATCACAGGGTACAGCAGAGCGCAGGCGGTTGAGAAGAGTTTCCTGGACCTGGTGGTCCCGGAGCAGAAACAACAGGTCGAGCAAATTCTGCAAGACCTGAAAGACGGGGCGCTGCCGCGGGCCTATGCTCTGACGATTAATACGGAATCGAGTGGCCGGGTGGTGCTTCAGGTTCTGTTGCAACTGGTGGCCGCAAATGGCAGCCTGCCTTTGATTCAGGGATTTGCGCACGATGTGACGGACCGGCGCCTGACCAGCACGGAAATACAACTGCTGGAAAAGACTACAGAGCTGGCGCGATTCAGCCGGTATCTGCAGTTTCTGCATCGATTGAGCACCACCAATTACGGTAGCCTGCAGGAGCTGTTCGGGGATTATCTCGGCACCGGCTGCGAGATCTTCGATGTATCGCGCGGCGTGCTGACGCAGTGGAACGAGGACGGCTTCACGGTGAGGGCTGCGCATGATGTTGCGGGTGGCCACCCGGACGGCAATGGAGTGGATTTCTTCTCGGCGCGCGTGGCGAAAACGAAGAAGACATTCACTTGCGCGCGGACCTTGGAAGAGCAAGACACGGAGTGCCCGTACGCGTTCTACATTGGCACTCCGATTCTGGTGAACGATCAGGTCTACGGGACGATTGGCTTCTGGGCCGGCCAGGATGCGCCGCTCACGCCGCTGCATCCGCAGGCGAAAGAAGTGATCGAGTTGATGGCGAAGAGCATTGCCATCGCCATCAACCAGCGCAGCCTGACGGACCAACTGGCGCACCAGGCAACCCATGATGCATTGACGGGGCTGCCGAACCGTTTGTTGCTGAAGGAGCGTTTGGATGCGGCCCTGCAGCAGGCCGAAGTCGGCAGCTCACAGGTGGCTGTGGTGTTTATCGATCTGGACCGTTTCAAACAGATCAACGATACGTTGGGCCACAGCATTGGAGACCGGCTGTTGCAGCAGATTGCCGAGAGGTTGAACGACGAAGTGGGGCGCGGCGATACCTTGGCGCGGATGGGTGGCGACGAGTTCACTGCGATTCTGACCGGCTTCGAGAACGCCGAGTCGGCGGTGCAGCAAGTTCGCGATCTTCTGGTTGCGGTGCGCAAGCCCTGCCGGGTGGAGGCCTATGAACTTTTCATTACGGCGAGCATGGGGGTGAGCTTCTATCCGCAGGACGGCCGTGATGCCGCTTTGCTGCTTCGCAACGCGGATAGCGCGATGTATACCGCAAAAAATAGCGGCAAGAACGACTTCCGGTGCTTCAGCGCGGAGGGAATCGCAGCGGCTCTGGAAAAGCTGGAGCTTGAGAACCTTCTGCGCCGGGCTCTGGAGAACAAGGAACTCCACATCTACCATCAGCCGCAGGTGGATAGAGGCGGGAATCTGGCGGGCCTGGAAGTACTGCTGGCTTGGGACCACCCAAAGCTGGGCCGCATTTCGCCGTCACGGTTCATTCCCATTGCGGAAGAAAGCGGAATGATACTGCCCATCGGTTCCTGGGTGCTGAATCAGGCTTGCCAACAGGCGGCGGACTGGCAGAAGGCCGGCTACGCTCCCATCCAGATTGCGGTGAATGTTTCCGCGCTCCAGTTTGGCCAAGCGAATTTTGTCGCCACGGTGGCGGTGGCGCTGGCAGCGACGGGCCTGGATGCGAAGTATCTTGAATTGGAATTGACCGAGAGCCTGGTGATGCGCGACGTTGAGCAGTCCTCGCGCCGGATGTCCGAATTGCGGAGCCTGGGGGTACGGATTGCCATTGACGATTTCGGCACCGGTTACTCTTCGTTGAGTTATCTGCGGCGGTTGCCGGCCGACACTTTGAAAATCGATCAATCGTTTTTGCACGAGATCGAAGTGGGCTACGGCCGTTCGCAACTGTTTGAGACCATCGTGACGCTGGCGCACAACATGGGGCTTCGCGTGACCGCGGAAGGCGTGGAGAATGCCGAGCAGCTTGAACTTGCCCGGCAGGCTGGTTGCGATCTTGTGCAAGGCCATCTGTTTGGCGGACCGCTGAGCGTGAGCGCGGTGGAGTCCATGATGGCGCGTGCCTCCGAACTTGTTGATAGAATTGATCGGTGATCACGCGAAGAGAATTAGGCGGTGTATTGGCGGGGGCGGGTGCACTTTACGTGCGCGGAGCCGCGGCTGAGAAACACGGGTTCATCAAGAGCATCTGCTCCATCATCTTCCCGGAGGGCCAGCCGCTGCCGGAATCCTTCGCGCAGGCGAAACAAGCCGGCTTCGATGCGATGGAGTTGCGGATCGGCGCCGATGTTCCACTCGACGCGTCTACCGCGGATCTTCAGAAGACCGCCGATGCGGCGCGCCGGGCCGGGATCGCCATCGCAACTCTGTGGGTCTCCGAGCCGCTGCAGAAGAATCCGTTGAACAGCGATTCGGCCGAGAGCCGCGCGCGCGGCGTAGCGGCAATCGTGCGGTCCGTTGAGTTGGCGCGCCAGCTTGGCTGCGGTGCGCTGTTGCTGTATCCGGGGCGGCTTGGGAGCGGCGCCCGGATGGACGTGGGATACGAGACAACGTGGGAACGCTTTACATCTGAGCTGAAGAAGGCCATCCCGGCGGCTGAACGCGCGAAGGTGTATCTGAATCCCGAGAACGTGTGGAACAAGTTTCTGGTGAGTCCGCTGGAGATGCGCGCCTTTGTGGATCAGTTTCACAACCCGTGGTTGCAGTCGCATTTCGATATCGGGAATGTGATGCAGTTCGGGTATCCGCAGGATTGGATTTTGACGCTGGGGCCGCGGATTAAGCGGGTCCATGTGAAGGACTATAAGTTATCGGCGCGCGCGGAGCAGGGCCGCTTCGTCGATTTGCTCGAAGGCGATGTGGATTGGAAAGCGGTGATGGCGGCGTTGGTGAAGACCGGATACAAAGGGTTTCTGTCGCCCGAGATCAGCTTCGATCCTAAGCAGCAGCCGGACCAACTCCGGAAAGTGTCCCAGCAACTGGATCAAATCATTTCGATGGCTTGACGAATTTGCGGTAGAGGATGTAGGCGGCCACGCATAGGCCTGCCGCTATGGCCACGTAGAGCACGTTCGTATGGATTTTCTCGAGGGCCCACTCCCACCGCTCGCCCAAGAAGTACCCCAAAGAAATGAATGAGAGGCACCAGACGAAGCCGCCGGAATAGGCGAAGAGAGCGAACTCGGCGAATGGCATGTCCGCCGTTCCCGCCACATAGGCAGTGAAATGACGCACACCCGGCACGTAGTAGCCGAAGGTGAGCGTCCATCGACCCATGCGATGAAACCAGTCATGTACGCGATAGAGTTCCGCCTGGCCGAAATGCACATACTTCCCATAGCGATGGAGCAGTTGCAGACCGAGTGTGCGGCCAAGCCAATAGCTAATGGTGATACCGCAGATGCTGCCAAGGTAGGCCGCGGCGAAGGCCGGGGCGAACTTAAGGGTCCCCTTGTAGACGAGGAAGCCGGTGTACGTCATCAGCGTCTCATCCGGCACGGGCAACCCCACGATTCCGAGAACCAGCAGGACAAAGATGCCAGCATAGCCGTACGTGGAGATCCACTGTAGAACGTTGTCGAGAAGCAACTCTCAGGATAGCTTGTCTTTTGAATCTGCATCGCGAAAGATGTAGCGTGGATGAACAGCGCATTAATTGCCGCTCATATGAGCTTTTGCCTGAAGCCGGCGAAAGGTGCGGAGCGTCTGTCGCAAGCGAGAGGGCAAGACGATGAAAATGCTTCCAGGATTGATTGCAGCATCTGTTCTGATTAGCTCGACGGCAATGGCGCAGTATCCGCGCAATGGCCGAGTCCATGAAAGGCGCGATGGAGGGTTCAACGTCATCCGGGCAGTAGAGGCCGATTTGGAGCGTGTCGCCTCGCGCGGACGATTGGGTGGACGCGAGCGCCGCCGCATCGATCAGGCGTTGCAGAACTTGAACGACTTCGAACGCGATTTGAGCAGAGGACGGTTCGACCGGCACGATCTGGACAAAGCCATCGAACAGAGAGACGGCGTGGTGCGTCACCGAGCACTCGACAATCGGGAGCGCAGTATTCTGATCGGCGATCTGAACCGCTTGCGCCAGTTCCGGTTTGAGGAAGCCTGCCTTGCTGTCTCGTTCAACGGGCTGACGGCGGGAAACCCGGGCTACTTGCCTTGACGGTCTGAGTGTGATCCCTGGCAGGGGCGGTTGCGGCGCCGATGTCCAGGTGAACGGGGCGGCACCTGCCAGTTCACCGTCCGGGCATCCTACACGTTTCCGGGCGATGTGGGTCCAACCACGCAGACCGCCACCAAATCGCTCCAGATTGTAGTCGTAGCGCCGCCGCCCGACATGCAGAAGACATCCGCGCCTGATGGCGACTCCAGCTTTCTCTTTTGCCGTAACTGGGCCGAGCGTTAGTCCAGGTGGCAAGGCGCCCTTTGCAATGGTCCATGCCAGAACGATACACTGTTCGGCGTTCTTAGTAAGTTATTGGCTGTAACTTGTGTTTTCCGGGGCGTTAGAGAGCGAGGAAGCTGTGATGGCGAACTGAGCGAGGGCGGCTAGTTGCGAGACGCAGACCGCGGCGGCGAAAACCGCCAGCGGACGAAGCCCGGGAGATCGCGCCGCCTTATTCTGCTGCCAGCCGGCGGCGGCGGTTCGCCAGACAATAATAAATTGTCACAATTTCAAACCATTTGCGTCCGCGCGTCGTATAACGGCTAGAACCAAAGGAGGATTTAGTGTTCAAAAGCACGACCGCACTATCACTTAGCCTGTTGCTAACAGGCATGATGTTTGTTCCCGTTCCCGCGCTTCGCGCGGCCGACCATCGTGATGCCCCTGCCGTTGATGGAACGGGCGAAGGCGACATCACCGATGTATTTGCGTTTCTTGATCCCAACAACAGGAATCGTCTGATTCTGGCGATGGGAGTCAATCCGGTTGCCGTTCCGGCTCTTTTGCACAGCTACCGGTTTTCGAAGGATTATCTCTACCAGTTCAAGCTTGATCTGAATGGCGATGCGAAGGAAGATCTGGTCATCCAAGCCAGGTTCAGCGAAACCGCTACTGGACAGGATGTTCATCTGCGCATCGGAGTGCCGGACGCCGGCTCGGCGGGCGCCAACAACACCTTTATGGAAAACGCACCGAGCGCACTCGATCACGCGACGGGTGAGATTTTTGGCGATGCGAACGATGTGCAGGTTTTCACCGGCCTGCGCGACGACCCCTTCGTTCTTGACGGGCAATTCTTCCGCATTGTTGCCAACCTGCAAGACGTATTCCGCGCCATTCCGGCATCTCCGCTTGGACCGTTGCGCGGCCGTCCGCTGAAGGCAGACGGCACCAGCGGACTGGACACGTTTGCCGGCTTCAACGCCTCTTATATCGTCGTGGGCATTCCGGTTTCCTGGTTAGGCGGTTCCAGAGACATCGTCAATATCTGGGGGACAGTGAGCGCTCCGGTTTCCGAGACCGGCAACTTTGTCCAATTCGAGCGGATGGGACAGCCGCTGTTCAATACTGTTTTCATGCCGGGCGCGCTGAAGGATGCGTTCAATCAGGGCGTTCCAGCCGATGACGTTGCGCGCTGGTCGAAGTACGTGCCCGACACGCTGACCACCGTAGATAACGACGGTACCGGGAACACGATTGCCGGCCGCGCGGGATTACTCACCGCCCTGGGCCTGACCTCTTCGCCCTATGGCGCACCGTTGTTGCTTCCGGCGAATTTCGGAAATACAAACCGCGAATTGCTGAGGGTGGCCCTGTTGCCGGATGTGCTCCGCCTCAATATCAAGTTGGATCCCGCGGATCTAGGGATTGGCCAGTTCGGCCTCACCAATGGACGCCGCCCGGGTGACGATGTTGTCGACATTGCATTGCGTGTACTGCGGCAATTGGCGGATGTGAACCTGCCCGCAGCGTTGAAGGTTCCCGGTAGCGGCCCGGCCCGCGCTGGTGCATTGAATGCCGACGACCGCCGGTTCTTTGCCGTTCTGCAAGGCACGGACTTCATTCGTCCAGATTCCACACTTTCGGATCTGACCACCAGCGGAAACGACAAGCCCTTGCCGATGGCGTTCCCATTCTTAGCCGCGCCCCACGCCCGGCCGGGAGATGCGGGAAACATCGGCTTCCCGTCGTTGCAGTAACTAACTCCTCCGCTCGCGGACCCGATCCAGGGTCCGCGAGCTTTTTAGCCCCATATGCATTACCTCCTGGTTTTACTTTGTCTCCCATTGTTCGCGGAAGTCCCCGGGTTTAACGGCAAGCCCATCACCACGGATGATCGTATTGCGCTTTACGAGGGGTGGGTCGCGGGCGATCCGGTGAACACTGCAAATCAAACGCTTCTGGCCGGCGCGTACATTCAAAAGACTCGCGAAACTACCGATTTCAGCTATCTGGACCGGGCATCGAAGATCATCGACAGAATCCTGGCGGCCAAAAATGACTACGAAGCGTTGCGTCTTCGCAATCTGATTGAACTGAACCGGCATCACTTCGCGAAGGTGATTGAGTATGCCCGCGAGATGACCCGCACGGCTCCCAGCGATCCGCAGACATGGGGTTCGCTGGGTGACGCGCTGATGGAATCCGGCCAGTACGAACCGGCGCTGGCGGCGTTCGAGAAGATGCTTTCGATCCGACCGAATTTGTTCAGCTACAACCGCATGGCCTACTTTCGGTTTATCAACGGCGATGTGGAGGGCGGCGTCGCGATGATGACGAATGCGGTGAAAGCGGGTGCGCGGTATCCGGAGAATAAATCGTGGTGCCTTGTCGAGTTGGGAAACATGTATTTCAAGACGGGGCGCTGGGGGGAAGCCGAACAGGCGTACAACGAAGCCCTTGCACTATTTCCGTCGTCGCACGCTGCCCACGCGGCGCTTGCGGGTGTGCGTTCGGCGCAAGGGAATATGGCGCAAGCCATCGTTAGTTACAAACGCGCCCAGTCCATCACGCCGATGGTGCAGTATGCTGGCGCGCTGCACGATCTCTACACGGATGCAGGGAAGAAGACGGAAGCGCGGCAACAGGCGGAGATGGTAGATCTGGTGGCGAAGTTGGAAGAAGCGGCGGGTCAAAAAGCTAACCGCACGCTGGCGCTGATCTACGCGAATCAGGATCGCAATCCGGCGAAATCGCTAGAACTGGCGGAGGCCGATTTACAGGTTCGCCGGGATATTTACACTTATGACGCTTATGCCTGGGCGCTATTCAAAAACAAACGCTACAACGAAGCTTGGAATGCGTCTGAAAAAGCCATGAAACTAGGCACGCCAGAGGCAATGTTTTACTATCACGCGGGCATGATCGCGAATGCGCGAGCGGAGGCGGCCGCAGCGAAGCAATTTCTGGAGAAAGCACTGAAGCTCAACCCTGGGTTTGATGTTCGCCAGGCGGCCGTCGCGCGGAAGGTTTTGTTAAGCCTGCAGTAGCCGGGCAGCCTGCTGATCGACGAGCCACAGCAAGCGTCCATCTACCGGGCGAATCAATTGCGCTGGCAATTGTTCCGGTTCGGAGGGGCCTTTGAGAACGCTTTTCAGCGCGGGCGCCTTATCCTCTCCGCTCACCAGGAAGACGATGTTGGCGGCGTTGTTGAACACGCGAGCGGTCATCGTGATGCGGTCCGTATCGAATTTGCCGACCCAATTGGACACCACCAGATGTTCCTGCTCTTGAAGCGCTTTGGTGCCCGGGAAAAGAGATGCCGTGTGGCCATCGGGGCCCATTCCCAGCAGGACCAGATCGAAGCGCGGGAGTTGCCCGTCGGCCAAGTGAAAATGGCCGATCAACGTCCGTTCGTACTCTTCGGCCGCAGTCTCGGTGTTTTCGATCTCGCCTTTGATGCGCCAGACGCGCTTGGAATCGGCAGCTAGTTTCGATAGGAGCACTTCATTCGCCATCCGGAAATTGCTGTCGGGATGGTCAGGCGGAACATGCCGTTCGTCACCCCAGAAAAAGTTTGTCTTTCTCCACTGCACTTGCGACCGTAGGGCTTCATCGGCCGCGAGCAAGGAGAACAAGCCTCTGGGAGTGGAGCCGCCGGAAAGAACAACGTTGAAGACGCCCCGATCTTCAAATGAATCTTTTGCAATACGAACGAACTCTTCCGCGCCGCAGCGGAAAAGTTCGTTGGCGCCAGCCAGAATGAGCAGTTCGCGGTCGCTCATCTATCCGCCGGAGGCACGCTCTACGTGACCGCCGAACTGGAACCGCATGGCCGAAAGTAGCTTTTCGGCGAAGTCGTCCTCGCCGCGCGAACTGAATCGTTGATAGAGGGCGGCACTTAGCACCGGCACCGGCGCCGATTCATCGATTGCCGCCGTGATGGTCCACCGTCCTTCGCCGGAATCCGAGACGCGTCCAGAGAAGTTTTCAAGATTCGGCGATTCCAATAGCGCGATGGCAGTGAGGTCCAGCAGCCAGGAAGCCACTACGCTGCCACGCCGCCACACTTCGGTAATGTCGGGCAGGTTGAAGTCGTACTGATAGTGCTCGGGGTTGCGAAGAGGCGTGGTTTCGGCATCCACGGTGCGGCTGGTTTTCCCGGCGTTCGCTTTCTTCAGGATGTTCATCCCTTCGCCATACGCCGCCATCAGGCCGTATTCAATACCGTTGTGTACCATCTTGACAAAGTGGCCGCCACCCGCTGGGCCGCAGTGCAAATAGCCCTCTTCCGCGGTTCCGCCCACATTCTCGCGCCCCGGAGTGCGCTGCACATCGCCGCGGCCCGGAGCCAGAGTCTTGAAGATGGGGTCCAGGTGCTGAACCGTTTCCAGGTCGCCGCCAATCATCTGGCAATAGCCGCGCTCCATGCCCCAGATGCCGCCGCTGGTGCCGACATCCACGTAGTGAATGCCGCTTTCGGCAAGTTCCTTGGCGCGGCGAATATCGTCGATATAGTAGGAATTTCCACCGTCGATCAGAATATCGCCCGGTCTCATCAGCACCGAGATCAACTTGATCATGTGGTCCACCGCCGCGGCCGGGACCATCATCCATACAGCGCGCTGTCCGTTCAGCTTGCCGAGCATGTCTTCGAGAGACGTTGCCCCAAGCGCGCCTTCTTTCACCAATGCGTCCACGCTTGCCGCGTTCGTATCGAACACGACGCATTCATGTCCACCATGCAACAGACGGCGGACCATGTTCGCACCCATTCGGCCCAGGCCGATCATTCCGATTTGCATTGCGATTCGCTCCTTGAGATGAATTCGTTTTCGTTACGCGAGCGCCGTTTCGATTGCGGCGGCAATTGTGCGGAGTCCCGCTGAAATATCGGGGCCGATGTGGACGCGCAAGGCCCTGCGGCCCCGCTCCGATAGCACTTCAAAATCGCCGCGTGCCTGCGCGGACTTCACAACTCCGAACGTGAAGGTTTGCCCGGGAACAGGCAGATCGCTCGCGTCGTCGCAAGTGATCTGAAGGAACACGCCGCTGTTTGGTCCGCCTTTATATGCCTGTCCGGTGGAATGCAGGAAACGGGGGCCGAAGCCCAGGCACGTGGCCACGCGCTTCGTATCGCGCACGGAATGACGGATGGCCTGCAACGACGCTTCGTGCGCGTCATTCATTTCGATGTAGCCGAGGACGGCGAAATAGTCGCCCGCGCCCAGCCGGTTCAGATGGGCCTTCAGGTATCCGGCGAGGGTCTGGTCATCGCCAGATGCGGTTTTCAGTGCGGCAGCATTCTGCGGATCGGTAAAAAGCTGGACGCCGCCCTCAATAAGGATCGGGCTCTCCGCGGGCAGAGTACCCGTTTTCTCGTATTCGGAAGTGAGGTTCTTGGTGGCAATTTTGCTGGCTTCCACGTCCGGCTGGTTGAATGCGTTGATCCCCAGGATGGATCCCGCGACCGCCGTGGCGATTTCCCACCGGAAGAACTCTTGGCCAAGATTGTAGATATCGTCCACGGCGATGCGGATCACCGGATGACCGGCGCGCTCAAGCGCGTCGATCGCGGAATCCTGCGCGGCATCGGGTGCCGATTCCAGGCGAAGGTAGGCAAATACACGATCGTTGCCGTACACCTCGGGCGAGCCCAGGCGTTCCCGGTCGACGGGAATGAGTCCCTTGCCGATCTTGCCGGTGGATTCGGCCAGCAACTGCTCCAGCCAGGCTCCCAGATCCGCGATACCGGGCGACGGGATGATGGTGACCTTGTCGCGGCCGTGTTTCCCGGCCACTCCCAACACAATGCCGAGCACCACTCCGGGATTCTGTTCCACCGGAACTGTGGGCCCGCAGGCATTCACCATTTCTTTCGTTGCGTTGAGGAATTTGGGAAGGTCCACGCCCATGATGGCGGACGGCACCATGCCGAAATTCGACAATGCCGAATAACGTCCGCCGATGCTGGAAAGTCCGAAGAAGATGCGCCGGAACTTGTCGCGTTCGGCCACCTTCTGCATGTTCGACTCCGGATCGGTGATGGCGATGAAGCGCCTGGAAGCCTCCTCCTCACCGACCGTTTCCTTCATGCGTTCAAAGAAATATTGTTTGAAGATGTTGGGTTCGAGCGTTCCGCCCGACTTGCTTGAGACGATGCAGATGGTGCTGGCGAGTTCTATCTTCTTCTCGATCGCGCGGATCTGTGCGGGATCGGTGGAATCGAGTACGTGGAGTTCCGGATGCGCCGGAATGACGCCGAAGGTCATCCGCATCACTTCGGGGCACAGGCTGGACCCGCCCATGCCGAGCAACAGGGCGTGCTTGAAACCCTTGGTATCTTCCGCGACATCGATTAAATGCTGGATGTGGGCGAGTTGATCGTCCGTGATGCCGAGCCAACCCAGCCATTTCGCTTCGTCTTCGCCAGTCCATAGCGAAGCATCGCCGCGCCAGAGGGCTTGCGTCTTGTTGCCCTTGCGCCAGTCGTCGATCGATACTTCGACAGCGGAGGCCAGGTCCGCGGGCAGCTTGCAGGACTGGCGGTTGATCTTCGACGCACGCGAGCTTGCGCTTGCGGTCGCCGCAAGGAGGCGATCGAAGGCGTCTACAAACTGCTGAAGGCCATCCACCAGCAACTTGTCCGTAACCGCTTTCATCGAGATACCGGTTTGTTCCAGCGACGCCATGGTGACGGCGGCCGCTTCCACATTTTCCGATACACTCGCACGCAACGATCCATGATCGCGGAACGCATCGAATGTGGCCGGCGGAATGGTGTTCACCGTATCGTTGCCAATCAATTCCTCGATGTAAATCACGTCGCTGTACTTTGGATTCTTCGAGCTTGTGCTGGCCCAGAGTACGCGCTGGCTTTCCGCGCCACGCTCCGCCAGCGCATTCCAGCGCGCGCCGCTGAACAGATCTTCATACTTTGCGTAGGTGAGCTTCGCGTTGGCGATTGCCACCTTGCCCTCGATGCTTTGCAGCAGAGCCCGCTCGCCGGCGTCGCCGGTGGTCTTCACCTTCGCGGCTATGGCGTTGTCGATAGCGGTGTCGATACGGCTGATGAAGAAGCTGGCGACGCTGGCGATGCGGCTGACTTTCTCTCCGCGGTCCGATCGGGCTTCCAGACCGGAGATAAAGGCTGCGGCAACCTTTTCATAAGCCGCTTGCGAGAAGAGCAACGTGACATTGATATTGATCCCTTCGCTAATCAACTGCTGCACGGCGGGGATACCTTCAGGCGTTGCCGGAACCTTCACCATCAGGTTTGGCCGCGATACCGATTTCCACAGCCGCCGCGCTTCTTCGATGGTGCCCTGCGTATCGTGTGACAGAAGCGGGGACACTTCCAAACTGACATATCCGTCGCGGCCATTCGATTCGTTGTAGACGATGCGCAGAATATCAGCAACACCTTGCACGTCGCGGATGGCGATTTTTTCGTACAGGTCCTTCGCCGAAAGGCCGGCTGCCTCCGGACTCTCCAGCATGTCCTGATAGTCCGTGCTTCCGGTGATGGCTTTCTCGAAAATTGCCGGATTCGACGTGATGCCGCGTAAGCCGTCTTGGACGATCAGCCGTTTGAGTTCACCGCTGGTGATCAGCGTGCGGCGAATGTAATCGAGCCAAACCGATTGACCGTATGCGAACAGGCCTTTCAGCGGATTTACAGTTTGTGGACTCATGAGATTTCCTCGTTTTGTTCTTCAATCGCGTGAATTTTGGCGAGGCGCCGGACGTGGCGCGCTTCACCGCTGAAGTTCGCCTGGACGTAGGCGCGAACCAGTTCCTTCGCCATCTCCTCTCCGATTACCCGGCCACCCAGAACCAGAATGTTCATGTCGTCGTGTTCGACGCCCTGGTGCGCGGAATAGGTATCGTGACAGAGGCCAGCCCGGATTCCGCGAAACTTGTTCGCGGCGACGGACGCACCCACTCCGCTGCCGCAAATGAGAATGCCGCGATTGACACTCCCGTCCAGAATGGGTTTCGCCACCGCGGCTGCGTAATCGGGATAATCTACCGGAGCGGTATCGTGCGTTCCCACGTCTAACACCTGATGGCCCAGTTCCGTGAGGAACTGGCGGATATGCTCCTTCAGCTCAAAACCGGCATGATCGGAACCAAGCACAATGTCCATCGTTAGCTCCCCAGGGCCAGTCGCGCTTTGGCCGCCGTCACTACTTTTGCTTTCGTGAATCCGAAGGCTTCCTGCAGAACCTTCAGCGGCGCCGAGGCACCGAAAGTTGTCATCCCAAGAATCGAACCCGTAAGGCCGGTGTAGCGTGCCCATCCCAGCGTCGATGCCTGTTCCACCGCAACTCTCGCGGTGATGGATGGAGGAAGAACGCTATCCCGATACTCTTGCGTCTGGTGTTCAAACAGTTCCCACGACGGCATACTGACTACCCGTGCCTGAATGCCCTCGGACTTGAGCTGTTCGTAAGCATCCACGCACAGCGATACTTCGCTACCGGTGCCGATGAGGATCACGTCCGGCTTACCGCTTTCCGCGTCGGCCACGATGTATGCACCGTTGGCAAGCCCGGCCGCGGAGGCATACGTGCCGCGGTCCAGGGTCGGCAGCGCCTGGCGGGTGAGAATCAGCGCGACGGGCTGCCGTGGCTTACTCATGATGACTCTCCATGCCTCCACCACTTCGTTCGCATCCGCGGGGCGGAGCACGATCAAGTGCGGGATGGCGCGGAGCGAAATCAAGTGCTCAATCGGCTGGTGCGTTGGTCCATCCTCGCCCACTCCTATGGAATCGTGCGTGAAGATGTGCGTGACGGGAATTTCCATCAGCGCGCTTAGCCGGATAGCGCCGCGGGCATAGTCGCTGAAGATCAGGAAGCCCGATCCAAACGGCCGCAGTTTCGACACGGCGAGCCCGTTCAGGATGGAACCCATGGCGTGTTCGCGAACTCCGAAATGGAGATTGCGGCCGCCATAGCTATCCGCCTGGAAATCGCCCGCACCCTCGAAGGTAAGACGGGTTTTAGTGGATGGCGTCAAGTCCGCCGAGCCGCCAATCAGCCAGGGCACATTCTTCGCAATTGCATTCTGCACTTTATTCGAAGAGTCGCGCCCGGCGAGGCCTTTTGGATCGGCCGGAAACACGGGCAGATCCTTATCCCAACCGTCCGGTAATTCACGGGATTGAATCTGGTTCAATTCGCCGGCAAGCGCCGGGTATTCTTTGCCGTAGGCCTCGACGGTTTGCTCCCAGTCCTCGCGCGCTTTGCGGCCGCGTGCCCCCATGCCATTCGCGAAGTTCTCATAGACGCCCTCCGGCACCAGAAATTTGGCGTCTTCAGGCCAGCCGTAGTTCCTCTTGGTAAGCTTGATTTCCTCTTCACCCAGCGGTTCGCCGTGTGCCGCGCTGGTATCCTGCTTATTGGGGGAGCCGTAGCCGATCTGGCTATTCACAATGATGATTGTGGGACGGTCGCTCGTTTTCTCCGCCGCGCGGATCGTAGACTCAATCACGCTGAGATCGTTCGCATCGGGTACGTGGAGAACTTCCCAACCGTAGGCGGCGAACCGCGCAGCGACGTCTTCGGTGAATGCCAGTTCCGTGTGGCCTTCGATGGTAACGCGATTGCTGTCGTAGATCCAGCAAAGATTGCCAAGCTTCAGATGGCCCGCCAGCGACGCGGCCTCGCTGGATACGCCTTCCATCAGGCAGCCATCGCCGCAAATGGAGTAGACATTGTAGTCGAACAGTTGGAAGCCGGGTTTGTTATACCGTGAGGCCATCCACTTGCCGGCAATGGCCATACCGACGCTGTTTGCCAAGCCTTGGCCCAACGGCCCGGTGGTGGTTTCCACGCCGGAAGTCCAGCGGTATTCGGGATGTCCGGCACAGCGGCTCTTGTGTTGGCGGAAGCTCTTAATGTCGTCGAGTGAAACCGAGGGCTGCCCCAGAATTTCGTAATCGGGATCTACCGTCTTGACGCCCGTCAAGTGGAGTATCGAATAGAGCAGCATCGATGCATGGCCGGCTGACAGCACAAACCGATCGCGGTTCGGCCAAATCGGATACTGAGGATCGAATCGAAGCACGCGCTGCCACAGGCAATAGGCGGTGGGCGCCATGCCCATTGGCGTGCCAGGATGGCCCGAATTCGCCTTCTGAATCGCATCAATTGCCAACGTTCGGATCGTATTGACACTCAATTGATCGATATTAATTTCGGCCGAAGCCCCTGTCGACATAGTTCCTCCTACGGAATGCTCGTGCTGCCTAAGAACCAGACAAACCGACTCGCGCCGCACCCAGCAGAGCGGTCATGTCGTTTGTTATTACCCGAACGGGGATGGAGCGCATCAAGGCGCCGATTCTTCCCTTACCCCAAAAGGCTTCCATGAAACCCGCTTCGCAGAGCTTCGGCAGAATCTTCGGGCCGATGCCCCCGCCAACATACAACCCGCCAATCGCCATTATCTTCAATGCCAAGTTACCAGCCTCGGCGCCATAAATGGAAACGACCATATTGAGAGCTTGGACACAGATTTCGGAAGTACCGTCGAGGCCCGATTTGCTGATTACGGCTGACGCATCGCCATTTTCCAGTTGGTCTTTCAGCCACGATGGCTCGGCGGCGCGGCCTGTGTCACGGAGGAAAGAGTACACGTTGTAAAGGCCCGGGCCGGAGAGAACCCTTTCATAGCTGACATGGTCGAAACGTTGAAGAAGGTATCGCAGCAGTTCGATTTCAAGCTCGTTCCTGGGTGCGAAATCCGCGTGTCCTCCTTCTGAAGGGAACGGCCGGTGCTTACCGCCTTCCAGCAGCAGTCCAGCTTCTCCCAGACCCGTTCCGGCCGCGATCAGTGCACAATTGCCCTGCTGTCCCGGCGTTCCTTCGCTCAGGACGGTGAAGTCCGTATCGTCCAGTTCAGCGATTCCGTGCGCATTCGCTTCCAAATCGTTGAGCAGCCGGACGGATTTCAAGCCAAGCCGCTTGGCGACATTGACTTCGCTGACTATCCACGGAAGGTTGGGTGTCTCGCAAACCCCATTTCGCACCGGCCCGGCGATTCCGAAGCAAGCATTCTTGAGTGAAAAATTGTGTTTTTCGACAAAGGCCACCGCAATTTCTTCCAAGCCTGCGTGTTCCGAACTGGGGAAGATTTCAATGGCCAGAGGTTTGAGAACCGGCGACGCTTCGTCGAAGACTGCCAGCCGCGTGTTGGTGCCCCCGATATCTCCCGCCAGAATCATTCGGTCGTGCTCCAATGCCGTTTATCGTGTTCAAGCAGTTCGTCCGCTTCCTTGGGGCCCCACGAGCCGGCGGAATAGTTGGGGAACTTGCGCGGAGGCAGCGCCTCCCATACATCCTGGATGGGGGAGACAATATTCCAGGAAGCCTCCACCATGTCGGACCTTTGGAAGAGCGTGGCATCGCCGACCATACAGTCGTGGAGAAGCCGTTCATACCCGGTGCTGGCCGTTGTTCCGAAGTAGTCGTGGTAATGGAAATCCATGTTGACGTTTCCAATCTGCACGATTGGCCCTGGGATCTTCGCGCCAAAACTAAGTGAGATGCCTTCGTCCGGCTGGAGATGCATCACCAGCCGATTCGGAGTCATTTTTTCCACAGCCGTATTGCGGAACAGCACGAACGGCGCGCGTTTAAATTGAATCGCTATTTCGGTGACGCGCTTTGGAAGGCGCTTGCCTGTGCGCAAGTAGAAAGGAACGTCGGCCCAGCGCCAGTTGTCGATCAGCAGTTTCATCGCGACAAAAGTCTCCGTGCGCGATGTTGGTGAAACTTGCGGTTCGGAGCGATAGCCGGCCATCTTCTTCACAGCGCCATTGGCACTTTCACCGTATTGGCCGCGGACGGTGCGAGTCAGCACTTCCTCCGGCGTCATCGGTTGAATCGATTTCAAAATCTTCGCCTGTTCATCGCGAACCACGTCCGCGTCGAAGGAAACCGGCGGCTCCATCGCAGTAAGGCAAATCAGCTGGAAGATATGGTTCGGCACCATGTCGCGCAGGGTACCGGCCACCTCGTAGTATCCGCCGCGGTCTTCTACCCCGACGGTTTCGGCCACGGTGATCTGCACATGATCGATGTAGCGGCGATTCCAAATGGGTTCGAAGATTCCGTTGGCGAAGCGGAAAACCAATATGTTCTGGACTGTCTCCTTGCCCAGGTAGTGATCGATCCGGTAGATCTGCTTCTCATTCAAGACCTGTTGGATGTCTTTGTTCAGTTTCTTTGCCGACTCGAAATCCCGCCCAAACGGTTTTTCGATGATCACCCGGCGCCAGTTGTTTTCTTCAGTGGTCAGACCGCCCGCGCCCAGTTGCTGCACGATGGTTGCGAAGAAGTTTGGCGAGGTGGCCAAGTAGTTAAAGTAGTTGCCGCCGGTGCCGTGCTTGGTATCCAATTCGGCCAAAAACGCCTTCAGTTTCTGGTAGGCGGCTGGATCCGCAAAATCCCCGGACATGTAATAAATCCGCTCCTCGAACCACTTCCACAATTCGGGATCTACGTCGGACGTCGCATATAGTTTGATATCTTCATTCAGGATCTCGCGAAACTCTTCAGTGCTGAATTCGTTGCGTGCGAATCCCACCAGTGCGAAGTTAGATGGAAGCAGATTTTCCTTCGCCAAGTTATAAAGTGCGGGAATCAGTTTGCGTTTCGTAAGGTCGCCGGAAGCTCCAAAGATGACCATAATGCACGGGTCGCCTGGGCGGCGCGCTTCCGAACCTGATTCATCGGGAAAGTCTGTGGTGTTTGTGGTCTGCATGGTTGTCCTTTGTGCTCTGTATTAATCCGTGCGACGCCCCATGCCCAAGCGGTTGGAGCAGACACGATCCTAGCACGCTATCAGTTTCAGCACATACGGCGTTCGATTAATGAAATTCTCGAAATAAACGCAGGTTCCCTATTGCAAGAGATTGCCTTCTAAGTAATACTTGAAAATCATCGCTAGGCGAAGTTTTGCAGAGCAGATCGAGGTGTATCTTGCGATGCAGAGCGCAGATCGATTGGCACGAACGTGAAGAACACCATGACGATGACCCGGACCGCTCTGAAAATCGTGCTGGGTTACCTTGCCGTGTTCAGCGTATTCACCGGGGCGGCGGCGGCGCAACAGTCGCCCCGAATTCCTCGTCAGGCGGATCAAACCGCAACTGCCGTTCAGGGAATTGTTCGCAATCCGGCTGGACTGGGGCTGGGCGGCGCGGCAGTACAGTTTGGGATTGCCGGCGGCCGGGAATATCGCGCTACCACCACCGGCGATGGTGTGTTCCGGATCTTGAACGTGCTGCCGGGTTCTTATGACCTGTCCGTAGCGATGGATGGCTTTCAGCCTTTCCGGCGCGCCGGTGCCGGGCTGCGCGCTGGAGCTACTCTCAACTTTGAGATAGTCCTGCAGGAGAACTCCAGCGGGGCCTCAGGCGTTCGCAGTGTGCCGTTACGGCCCGAACTGGGTCAACGGCAGGCCCCCTTTGAGGTGGAACCCGTTGAGCCGCTCAGCCGCGAGATTCCTGTCGCGTCCAATGCGCAGATCATCGCAGAGATGGCCCCGCCCAGTCTGCCGCCTCCTTATGAACGGATCTTCACCGCCGTCCGCAACCGTTGGGCGGACGACTATCCGCCATACAGCCGATACAGCCAGAAGGGAGAGTTCCCCATTGTGGCGGGGCACTGGTACGACCCATTCAACAGGAACAAGCTGAAGGGCGACTATCCGATTTTCGGAAAGCGGACGTTTCTCAATGTGAAGCTCTTCAGCGAGACGTTTGCGGATCTCCGGCGCATCCCAACGCCCAGTAACGTGGGATCGGAGCGTCCCGACAGCCAGAACTTCTTTGGAGGCTTCAAGCAGTTCGCCATGAGTGAAACCCTGGCATTCTCCTTCGATCTGTTTCGTGGAGACGCGGCGTTTCGCCCCATCGACTGGCGGATTAAATTCACTCCCACAGTGAACGTCAATTACCTTAAGGTGGATGAGCGCGGAATCGTCAATATCGATGTCCGCAAAGGCACCACACGCACCGATGCGCACCTTGGGTTGCAAGAGGCGTTCGTTGAAGTGAAGCTGAAGGATCTGGGGCATGAATACGACTTCGTTTCGGTCCGCGCCGGTATTCAGGGATTCACCAGCGACTTCCGCGGGTTCATCTTCTCAGACCAGGAACCTGGACTGCGTATCTTCGGTAACTTCCATTCGAACCGCTATCAATACAATCTGGCTTACTTCACCATGTTGGAGAAAGATTCCAACAGCGGGCTGAACCGGCTGGAGTATCGCAACCAGCAGGTGTGGATCGCGAATCTCTACCGGCAGGATTTTATCAAGCGCGGGTACAACATCCAGCTCAGTTTTCACTACAACAAAGACGACCCGTCGTTCCGGTTCGACGAGAATAATTTTCTGGTGCGGCCGTCGCCGATCGGAGCGGTCAAACAGCACGCGATCCGCGCATATTATTACGGGCTGTCCGGCGATGGCCACTTGGGCAAGATCAACATCACGCATTCTTTCTATCAGGTGCTTGGCCACGACAAACTGAATCCACTTGCCGGCAAGAAAGTGGACATCAACGCGCAGATGGCGGCGGTGGAATTGTCGCTCGATAAAGATTGGATCCGCTACCGGCTTTCGTTCTTCTATGCTTCGGGCGACAAGGATCCGCGCGATGGCTCCGCGCGCGGGTTCGACGCGATCTTCGACCATCCGAATTTCGCCGGCGGCATCTTCAGCTTGTGGAACCGGGAAGGGATCCGGCTGACGGGCAGCGGAGTGGCGCTGGTGGGCGCGGATAGCCTGTTACCGAGTTTGCGGTCGAGCAAAATACAGGGCCAAAGCAGCTTCGTGAATCCCGGTTTGTTTTTGTACAACGCGGGCGCGGACATTGATTTGACGCCGAAGCTGAGAGGCTTCGTCAATTTCAATGTGGTCCGTTTCGCACGAACAGAGCCATTGGAACTGTTGCTGTTTCAGAAGCCGATTCATGCGGGTGTGGGTGCGGATTCAGGTGTTGGCGTGAAGTATCGTCCGCCGCTAAGCGATAACATCATTCTTGTGGCGGGGTTCAATACATTCCAGCCGTTTCGAGGATTTCGCGATATCTATGTTGGCCGGCTGCTGTTGTCGGGATTTGTGAGTTTACGTTTCACTTTTTAGCAGGCTCAGGAAATGATTGAATTGAACAACTCAAAGAGACGCCGCATGATTGGTTCCGTGTCGGGAGCTGCCGCGGCGACCCTTGTACTGCTGCTTTTTGTGCTGCTGACTTCCAGTGTCAATCGCGCGCAGGATGCGAAGAAAGACGCGAAGAACGCCGGATCGTCCCCAATCGATTTCAGGCAAACTCAAGCCGAGGCGGATACGAAAAGTACAGGCTGCGTCAGTTGCCATGGAATGACCGAAGCGGCGACGATGCACCCCACCGGCACGATTCGCATCGGCTGCGCAGACTGCCACGGTGGCGATTCCAGCATTTTGAAACCGGCTGGAACGGAAACCGGTGCCAAGGCATATACGGATGCGAAGTTGCAGGCGCATCCGAAGCCGTCTGTTCCAAATCTGTGGAAGAATTCCGGAAATCCCGTGCGGGCGCAAACGGATTGGCTAAGGGAAAGCAAGGAGTATATCCGCTTCGTCAATCCCGGGGATCTGCGTGTTGCCGAACTAACCTGCGGCAGTGCCGGTTGCCATGCGACACAGGTACGCAATGTCCGCAGCAGCATGATGACGCATGGCGCAATGCTTTGGCAGGCGGCGCTCTACAACAATGGGGCGTCGCCTTATAAAAATGCGCGCTTTGGCGAGAGCTATTCCGCGGACGGTGTACCGCAACGGATGAGGACGTGGCCTGCGCCTAGCGAGGAAGATACGAGGTTGAAGGGGATTTTACCGCAGCTCGACCCGCTGCTGCGTTGGGAGATTACGCAGCCCGGCAACGTCCTGCGGGTCTTCGAACGTGGTGGCGGACCGCGCGGCGATCTGGGCAGCCCTAACATGGAAGAAGATCCGGGGCGTCCGGACGAGAAGCTGAGTGATCGCGGTTTGGGAACGCTGCTGCGGACCGACCCAGTGTTTCTGGGGCTGCAGAAAACGCGGCTGCTCGATCCGATTCTTTCTCTCCCCGGTACCAACGACCATCCAGGCGACTATCGCAACAGTGGCTGCACGGCTTGCCATGTGGTCTACGCGAACGACCGTTCTCCGGTACACTCCGGTCCCTACGCGCACTTCGGAAACCGCGGGCGCAGCGCGCAGATAGACCCGACGATTCCTAAGAATGAATCGGGCCATCCGATCCGGCATGAATTTACGCGGTCGATTCCCACCAGCCAATGTATCGTCTGCCATATCCATCCCGGCACGAATATGGTGGCGTCGTATCTGGGCTACATCTGGTGGGATAACGAGACCGATGGCGAATCGATGTATCCAGCCAAACAGAAGAACCCGACGGACGAGGAGCGGTACCAGACCTGGATTGCGAATCCCGAAGGCGCAGCGGCGCGTGGCAAGTGGAAAGACATGGAGTTTCTGGAAAAGATCGGCACGCCGGAGTTCAATAAAGAGCTGAAACATACGCAGTTCGCCGATTTCCACGGACATGGCTGGGTGTTTCGAGGCGTATATAAACGCGACCGCAAGGGCAACCTGCTGGACACGGAAGACAAGGTGGTTGGGCCGGACGACAAGCAAAAGTTCGATAAGGCCGTTCACCTGAAAGACATCCATCTGGAGAAGGGGATGCACTGTGCCGATTGCCATTTCTCCCAGGACAACCATGGCAACGGGAACCTGTACGGAGAAACGAAGAATGCCGTTGAAGTGGATTGCATCGATTGCCACGGAAGCATCGACAAGAAAGCCACGCTGCGGACATCGGCTGCTGCTGCTCCAAAAGGCGGCACCGATATGTCCTTGCTGCGGACGCCTTGGGGGCAGCGCCGATTTACCTGGGTGAACGGGAAGCTGCTGCAGCGGTCCGTGGTGGATAAAGACCGCGAGCCGTGGGACGTGGTGCAGGTGCTGGACACCATCACACCGGGAAATTCGCACTACAGTGAAAAATCCCGCTATGCGAAGACGATTTTGAAAGATGGCGAAACCTGGGGCGCGGCCCCAAGCGATGCATCGAAGCTGGCTCACAGCAATAGCAAGATGACGTGTTACTCATGCCATTCTTCGTGGACTACAAGCTGTTTCGGCTGCCATCTGCCGATGATCGCGAATAAGAAGATGCCGATGCTGCACAACGAAGGGCTGACGACACGCAACTATACTTCCTACAATTTCGAAGTATTGCGGGACGATATCTACATGCTTGGGATCGATGGCACGGCGACCAAGAACCGGATTGCGCCCACGCGATCCACCTGTGCCGTGATCGTCAGCTCCCAGAACGCAAATCGCGACTGGGTTTACTATCAGCAACAGACCATTTCCGCGGAAGGATACAGCGGCTTTGCCTTTAGCCCCTATTACCCGCACACCGTTCGCGCGAAGGAAACGAAGAACTGCACGGATTGTCACGTTTCAAAGGGGTCGGACAATAACGCCTGGATGGCGCAACTGCTGATGCAGGGCACCAACCTGGTGAACTTCATGGGACGGTACGTTTTCGTCGCCGAGGGGTCGAAAGGTTTTGATGCCGTTGTGGTCGCCGAGCATGACGATCCGCCGGCGGTCTTCGGCAGCGATCTGCACAAGATCGTTTACTCGGAGGACTACGAGAAGCTGGTCAAGGCCAAGCGGGAACTGGAAGAAGCGGATCATCACGCCGGCAATGTGCTCGACTTACAACTCCGTGGTGAGTATCTGTACGCAGCGCAGGGCAAGGATGGATTCCGTGTATACGACGTTGCGAACATCGACAACAAGAACTTCTCTGAAAAGATGGTGACCGCGCCCGTGTCGCCGCTTGGGCAACGCTTGTACGTGAAAACCAAGTTCGCAACCGCGATTGCTTCTCCGTCCACCCTCGCGATAGATCCATTGCGCACGCATGATCCAGCTAACGAAGAGAAGCCGATCGCATTGATGTACGGATTTCTTTATGTGACCGACTTGGAAGAGGGTTTGGTTGTCATCGGCGATCCGGATCTGAAAGGCAAATCGCCCGGCGTGCTCACTCTCCTGGATGGAAACCCGGCGAACAATTTTCTGAAGCGCGCGCTTGCGTTCAATCCGAACGGTGTCTTAAACGGAGCCCGCCGCATCACCATCGCCGGAAACTACGCATACATTTTATGTAACCGTGGCCTGGTGGTGGTGGATCTTCAGAATCCGCTTGCGCCGAAAGTTACTGCCGAGCTCGGCGCTCCGGATCTGGTGGAACCGCAGGGAGTGGCTGTCCAATTCCGTTACGCATTTGTG
>JANYCV010000528.1 GCA_025360145.1 Acidobacteriaceae bacterium | reverse complement strand
GTTCTTTGAGATCGGGCACCTTGGCGGCATCTTCCGGGAAAAGAATTACCCCGCGCTGGAAGTGATGTCGGATATTCTTGGCGGCGGCTTTTCGAGCCGCTTGTTCCGCCGGGTCCGCACAGAATTGGGCTATGCGTATAGCATCGGGGCTTCGTGGGGTGCGACTTTTGATCATCCGGGAATCTTCCGCGTCAGTGGCAGTACGAAGTCGGCGAATACCGTGGACGCGATTCGCGCGGTGAACGAAGAGATCGAGAAGATGCGGACAGCGGAGGTGACCGATCAGGAACTGGAGACTGCCAAGGAGACGGCGATCAACAGTTTCGTTTTCAATTTCGACAGTCCGGGCAAGACTCTTGCGCGAATCGTGACGTACGACTACTACGGCTATCCGAAGGATTTCATCTTCGAATTTCAAAAGAGCATCGAGAAGGTGACGAAGGCCGATGTGCTGCGGGCGGCGAAGGAATCGATCAAGCCCGCGAACCTGACGATTGTCGCGGTGGGAAAGCCCGAGGAATTTGGGAAGGCGCTGACTATGCTGGGTGCGGTTACGCCCATTGATTTGACGATTCCCGAACCGAAGAAAGCACCCGTGAAAGCGAATGCCGCAAGCTTGGCGAAGGGCGGGGAACTGCTGAAACGGGCGCAGCGGGCGGTTGGCGGCGCCGATAAACTGGCGGCGGTGAAGGATGTGACGGAAGTTGCCGAAGTGAGTCTGCAAACCGGACAGGGCGTGATGAAGGCGAAGCAGACGAATCAGTCGGTGCTGCCTTCGCAGTTCCGGCAGACGCAGGAGTTGCCGTTTGGAAAGATGATCGCTTACTCGGATGGCGCGACCGGCTGGTTGCAGACTCCGCAGGGCGTGGTGCCGATGCCGGGCGAGGTGATCCAGCAGGTGCAAATGGAGGTCTTCCGGCAGCTTTTTGGACTGCTGTTGAGCGACCGGACCGGCAACCGCACAGTGAACGCGCCTGGCGAAAACAAGCTGGAGATTTCCGATGACGCAGGGCATACGGTGTCGGTGGAACTGGACCCCGCCTCGTCGCTGCCGGTGAAGCAAGGGTATGTGCAGTCCGGCAACCAGGTGGTGGAGACGTTTTCGGAGTGGCGGGATGTGGATGGAATCAAGTTGCCGTTCCGGATCGTGATCGAGCAGGGTGGCGCGAAGTTCGCGGACGTGACGGTAAGCAGTTGGAAGCTGAACAGCGGTTTAAAACCGGAGGATCTAAGCAAGAAACCATGAGAGCTATTTTCCTGGCATTCCTGTTTGCGGCGCTGCTTTCGGCGGAAACGCAAATCGAACGCGGTAAGCGTGTGGTGAACGAAGCCCTGGCCGCGCTGGGCGGTGAAAAATTCCGCGGCGTACGGACGCGAGTGGAGACGGGAAGGGTCTACTCGTTTTATCGCGAGCGACTGACCGGACTTTCCATCGCCAAGATCTATACGCGGTACGATCTGCACCCGGACGCGGCCAAGAAAGCCGGCCTGCATGTGCGGGAGCGGCAGTCGTTCGGCAAGAAAGAGGACAGCACTGTGCTGTTTCTGGAGGACGCCGGATACCAGTTGACCTATCGCGGCGCAAAGCCCGTTCCCGCCGATTCCATGGCGCGTTACAAGGCGACTACGCGAAACAACATTCTCTATATATTGCGCGAGAGGCTGGACGAGCCTGGACTCACAATTGAATCGCGCGGATCGGATATTCTTTCCAACATGCCGGTGGAGATGGTGGATATCACCGATGCCGATAACAATGTGGTCCACGTCGCGTTTCACCATCTGACGAAGCTGCCGGTGCGACAGGTCTACAACCGGCGCGATCCGGAGAGCAAAGAGAAGATTGAAGAGGTCACAGTGTTCACGAAATTCCGGGATGTGGGAGGCGGAGTGCAGTGGCCGTTCAATATACTGCGGGAGCGTAACGGCGAGAAGATCTACGAGATTTTTTCCGAATCGGTGGCGGTGAACGTGGATCTGGACGATTCGCTGTTCAACCTGCCAGCGAACGTGAAAGTGCTGGAGAAGTGACGGTGCTGACCGGCATCTCCATCTTGACCGTGAGGCCTGGTGCTGCATTGACGGCCCACAGGCGGCCTTCGTGCAACTCTACCGCGCGCCTGGCGATGGCGAGGCCGAGACCTCCGTTGTTTCGATTGCGATCCGCGCTTACGCGGTAGAACGGGTCGCAGATGCGCGTGAGGCCTCCTCCGGCACGCCGGGGCCAAAGCCTCGCAGTGTAACTGCTACCTGATCCGGGCTGCTATCGATTGAAACCGCCACGGTGGTCCCGGCGGGACTGTAGCGGATCGCATTGCGTACTACGTTCTCCACAGCGCGCCGCAACAGCGCGGCATCACCGGCTAGAATGGCTGCGTTTTTCTCCGTCAGTCGGACGTGACAACCTCAGGCCTCGGCTTCGATAGTGCAGTCGTCCCCCACTTCCGCAACGAGGGTATCGAGGCGGAGCGGGTTGAGCTTTCGCTGTGAGGGATCGCCTTCGGCGCGCGTTACCTGAAGCAGCTCGCCTACCAGCGAGTTCAGGCGGTCGGCCTCCTAGATGGAACTGGCCATGCAGCGTCACTTCCAGTCTGGCGCAACGTTCGTGCGCGAACTCAACGGTGAAGCCCTCGCGCTGGAGAAATTGGTTGAGAAGCCATGCGAGTTCCACATCGTCGTCGATCAGCAGAATTCGCAACAGGCAGCCTCTATTCGCGAATTTAGCACGACATCACAGGATTCACACGTTACTTTACACACATTTACATGTTGCTGCCAGGCGCTTTAAGGCGTTTGTGCGGTTGGCTTGCCGCGGTGATACAGCAGCGAAGGATTGGGTTGCCGTTCCTTTTCATGTATTTCTCGAATGCTCTGAAACTCTTTGGCCGCATCGGCTTCGCGGCCGAGTTTCCTATAGACATTCGCCAGCGTCATGTGGGAGGGAACATGATCCGGTCTCAGTGCCAGGGAGCGTTCCAAAACGAGTGCCGCGTCCTGCTGGAATTACTACGATCCAGGCTGGATTTCCACTCTCGCCGGGTATCAACATCGATAGCTGCGTCTGCGGCAACAACGCGAATCGGCCGAACGTTCTGCGCAATCCCAATCTGGATACTTCGGCCAGGAAATTGAACAAATGGTTTGACGTGGATGCATTCGCGGCTCCAGCGCAATACACGATTGGGAACGCCGGGCGCGGTTTGATTTGGGGACCGGGGACGAAGAACTTCGACCTGGAAATTGGTAAGCGGTTTTCCCTTTCAAAATTGCGTGAGGGCGCCAGTTTGCAGTTCCGGGGCGAGTTCTACAACATCATGAACAGCCCGTATTTCGACAACCCCAACGTGACGCTTGGCTCCTCTACATTCGGGCGGATCACAAATGTAAGTAACAGTCCGCGCCAAGCCCAGTTAGCTTTGAAGCTGATCTTCTAGACGATGCGATACTTCAGGGCAAGCAACGGCGCGCGCGCTGTCATCGGGGTATCCCCTTGTGACCCAGCCATAGCCGTTTCGGGCGCAATGGTGGGGCGGCCCATGGTCCGCGCTGGGCGCTTCGTTTCGTTTGCAACAGCGGAGGCAGGGGCCTCCGCGCCAGCGAGGGAGCCCGCCCCACCGGGCGTATGGCCGCTTAACGAGCAATGCCTGGCTGGGAGGTGAGGCCCCGCTGCGCTACGGGCGGCCCAGCGAACAAAGCGGGTCGCCCACTACGATGTTCTGCCAACTCAGCCCCATGATCGAAACGTAGTAGCTTTCCGCCAGATTCCGCCCGTTGTAGTAGGCCGGGAGCAGATAATCCGGACGCGGGCAGAATTGTACGTATGGCTCGTCGGTGTGCCCGGAGGCTCCGGTTGCGCCTTCGTGGATGTAGTCCGCGGTGAGCGTTTGCGGCGAATCATCCCAAAACAGTTTGGTGTCCTTAAAAGTGCTGATGTTCCAGGAGTCGGGGGGGCGCTTGAAGGTCCGTCCATTCGTGGATACAAACTCCGTCATGATTGCGCCCGGCAGCCACTCGAATCCCACAAGCCGCTTGTGCCGGTTCTTGTCGTTGGATCCCCATGAGGCGAATCCGATCACCTCCTTCTGGTTGTAGAGAACCTCATCGGTCTCGTCGAGGATCACCCGATCCTTCGGCAAGAGCAGCGCCGCGGTGCGCAGCCAACTGTTTCCATTCACGTCGTCCGAGGAGCGGAGATCGATTACGAACTTTCCGCGGTTCTTCGCGATCAGAGATTTGTCGATGATTGCCTTGACATCGGCAAAGTCGTAGCCGGCCAGCCTGGTGACCAGGTAGATGGGAAAGCGCGGGTGAGAGAACGGAATATCGAGCTTGCCGAAAAATGGATTGGTCAGCGGCCCCGCAAGAGAGTGCGGAGTGCCTTTCATGTCCGAATAGAGCAGCGTCAGTTCCGAATCCACCGAGGCGTATTCGCCATCCTTGCCCTGCGAGGCGTCAATCTTCAGGGGAACGCCCTTGGTGGTGACGATGTATAGAACCTGCTCTTGCAAGTGTTTTGCCGTGAGGCATGCGGCGAGGGGCCTCGCGATCTCTTTGTCGAAGACGGCGCGGGAAATGTGTTCGTCCTGCGTTGTGCGGAGCGCGCAGACGTTCAACGGCGGGATGCCGCGTTTCTTCATGTAATAGCCGGCGATCTGACGCGAGACGGCCGATGGTTGATTGAGGACCACCAGAACGTTTTCGGGTTTCTGTGCCACGGCTACGGTCGCGCAGGCAAGGATGAGAACAATCCGGATGAGGCGAATCACTGCGATGTCTTTCGGTGTTCCGGCGGGGAGATTCCGTGTCGAAACGGGCCGGGCGAAGCCGGACGGAGCGTGCGCATTACCCAATGCTATAATCTATCCGACTCCAACCGCAATAGAAAGGGTTGGCAGTAACAGCACGTTTCCGCGGTAATTATCACGATGGATCTGGACCAGCTACATACGTTTCTGGAAATCGTCAGGCTGAAGAGCTTCTCCAAGGCGGCTCAGACATGCTACCGGACCCAACCGGCGATAAGCGCACAGGTGCGCCAACTGGAACAAGAACTGAATACCACGCTGTTTGAACGCCTGGGCACGAGGATCTCACTTACCACGGCGGGCAGGATTTTTGGCGACTACGCCGAGCAGATTCTGCACCTTCGGAAGCGGGCTCAGGAATCGATCAATGAATTGGACCGCGTACCCCGTGGCGAAATTCTGATTGCCGCGAACGAGGCCACTTGTATCTACGTTTTGCCGACTGTGTTTTCCGAGTATAAGAAGAAATTTCCGAACGTGCAGCTTCATTTGGACCGGTCTTATGGCGCGCGAGTGGTGGGCGCGGTGATCGACAATCTGGCCGATTTCGGCATCACGCAATTGCCTGTCCAGGAAAAAAAATTGCAAGTGGTAAAGATTCATACCGATGAGATTAAATTGTTGGTGCCCGCGGACCATCCGATGGCGAAACGGCAATCGGTAACCTGCCACGACCTGATCGGCGAGCCGCTGCTGATTCCCAAAGCAGGCACGACGCGGGCGCGTCTGAATGTTTGGTTAGAGCCGGTGGAGAGTGAGATTCAAGTTTCGATGGAGTTGGACTCCACCGAAATGATCAAGCATTTCGTCATGGCCGGGCTTGGGCTTTCCTTCCTGGCGGCCTCGCACTGCCGCGAGGAGATCGCGCTCGATCGCCTGGCCACGGTGTCGCTTGCGCCGGAACCGATGATTCGCCGGCTGGGTTTGATATATCGTAAAGATAAGGGGCTTTCGAAAGCGGCAATGGGGTTTATTCAGGTCATCATCGACCATGCCGGGGACAGTGAATTGAATCATATGACCGCCGAACAGGAAAGCAGCGTGGGGACGTAGCGAATGGAAACAGTTACCGTTAAGAGTTCGACTATCTTTATTTCGACCGGGAAGAGAACCAAGATTTATCGCTCCGTCGCGGACGTACCGCCAGTGCTGCGCAAACGGCTGGAAGAGAGCACCAGCGGAATCAATTCCGCTACGATCCTGATTGCCGACCGCAATGGGCGGGAAGAGCTGGTGCGATCCATTCAGGGGCTTCCTTCGGGTGTGCAGACCCGCGTTGGGGCGAATCGAGGCCCGAAAGCCCGCGCTGCCCGTCCGGCTGGGTTGTGGAACGACTACCGCCACTGGATCGAGCTGGCCGGAATCGGAATCCTGGGCCTCGGCATCTGGCTCGTCTTTCTCCGGTAGGCGAACCGGATAGCCGGACTTCGACGAAAGTTCATAGAATTATTTCATGGTCCGATAAGTAGTTTGTGGACGAGAGAAAAGATTTCCGCTTTGAAACGAATCAGCCGGTTAGTCTAACGATCCTTGGTAGACACTCACGGGACGCCGACACCCACCTTCCCGCGTGCATGGTGAATATTTCCGGCCGTGGCATCAGCCTGACCACAAAATCCAGCGTGCCAGCAAGCAGCGCCGTCCGCCTCGACGTGAACGACAATATGTTGCTGGGTGAGGTATGCCATTCGCGGCAGACCGGACCCTCGGAATACATTTGCGGCGTTCGGCTGGAACAGGTACTGACCGCGGTTGGAGATCTATCGAATCTGGTCTCGGGCATCATGGGTGAGACGCGGCGGACGATTGCGATTCCGGTGGAAGCGGTAATTCTCAATGAAGCCGAGGCTGCTCCAAAAGAACGCCGGCGGCTGACTGCCATTCTGTCCCGCTTTTAGTTGGCGATGTCACGCTAATATAAAGAGATGCGCTTACCGTTGTTCCCCTTGGCTGCGATTTTGTGCCTGGGTGTTTCTTCCGGGCTTCCGGGCCAGACTCCGGCTTCGACCTCAGCAAAGCTCCCCGACGGACAGAAGAAATCCGCGCTCGATAAAGCTGCCATGGAAGAATACGTCCGCCATTTGTTTGTCTGGGGACCGCAGATCCAGGTGAAGGTAGGCGATCCAAACCCCGCTGACCTGCCAGGCTTCCACCAGATCAGCGTCATGGCGTCAGCCGGCGGCACCTCTCAAGAGGAGCTGTTCTACGTTTCCAAAGACGGCCGGAAAATTGTCCGTGGCGTGATCTACGACGTCGATAAGAGCCCCTTTGAAGCGGACTTGAAGAAGCTGAAGACCGAATTGCAACCGAGTTTCGGAACTCCCGGCGCACCGGTTGTCCTGGTGCTGTTCAGTGACTTCCAGTGCGGCTATTGCAAAGAAGAAGCGAAAATGATCCGGCAGAACCTGCCGTCTACGTATCCCAAAGAGGTGCGTGTTTATTTCAAGGATTTCCCGTTGGAGCAGATCCATCCCTGGGCAAAAACCGCCGCTATCGCGGGGCGTTGCGTCTTCCGTCAGAAGCCTGCGGCGTTTTGGGACTATCACGACTGGATGTTCGAGCATCAGGCCGATGTGACGGCGGAGAATCTGAAGGAGAAAGTATTTGAGTTCGGGAAGACCAAGGAATTGAACGAACAACAGTTGGGCAGTTGTATCGACACGCGCGCTACGGAGGCGGAAGTGAACCGGAATATCGCCGAGGGAAAAGCGCTGCAGATCAATTCCACTCCGACACTGTTTGTGAACGGCCGCAAGCTGGTGGGGCAAGGCGGTTGGCCGCAACTCCGTCAGATCATCGATTTTGAAATCGACTATCAGAAAGCCCATGGCGATGCGGGCGCCGAGAAGTGCTGTGAAGTAAAATTACCATCTCCGTTGAATAACTAGCAGGCACCCATGAAGATCTTCACTCGATCGGCCGGAGCGTTTTCCGTATTCTCGGCAATTCTGTTGGCGGCGCCTCCTTCGCGGTTGGGCACTGGCGAGATCAGCGCGCAAAGGTACATTGACGATGTCCGCTTTCTCGCCTCGGACAGTATGAAAGGACGCGGAACCGGTACTCCCGAACTGGAAAAGGCGGCCAAGTACATTGCCCAGCAGTTCCACAAGGCCGGGTTGCAACCGATTGATGGGAAGAGCTACGCGCAGGCGTTCACCGTCTCCACCAATTCCCACCTTGGCTCGCTCAACCGGCTGGAGTATAGCATCGGTTCGGAAAAGCAATCGCTCCGGATGGGCCAGGATTTTACGCCGTTCAATTTTTCCGGCAACGGCAAGGTGTCGGGTGAAATTGTGTTTGCCGGCTACGGAATCACGGCCCGTGAGTACAACTACGACGATTACGCCAATGTGAACGTAAGGGACAAGATCGTCCTCGTACTGCGGCATGAACCGCAGGAATTCGACGCTCACAGTGTTTTTGAAGGCAAGGCTTACTCCGAACACTCCCAACTATTCAGCAAAGCCGCGAACGCGAAGTTTCATGGCGCGCGTGCGATCCTGTTCGTGAACGATGCCTCGACCCATTCCGGCAGCGACGATCATCTAGAAAAGTTCGGGGCCGAGGTCAGCCCGGCGAGCCCTGGGCTTCCGTTTCTACAAGTCCGGGTGCAGGTTGTCGAAAAATGGTTCGCCGCCGCCGGGAAAAGTATGCCGGGTATTATCGAGCAGATTGACAAGGATCTCCATACGCAGTCCTTCGCGTTTCCGTCAAACTTAACCGTCGCTTTGCAGACAGACGTGCGACGGGACAGGAAGACGGTGCATAACGTGATGGGCTATTTGCCTGGAACGAACGCTGGAACGAACGCTGGAACGGCCGCCGAATATGTTGTGATTGGGGCGCATTACGATCACTTGGGACTTGGGCAGCAGTTCTCGCTGGCTCCGGGCATGGCAGGCACGGTTCATCCCGGAGCCGATGACAATGCCTCCGGGACGGCGGGAGTGCTTACGCTGGCCCGTTGGTTTTCCACGCAGCCGAAACAGAAACGGGGGATCTTGTTCATGGCCTACGCAGGTGAAGAATTGGGTCTGCTTGGTTCCAGTTATTATGTGAACCATCCGCTGCTGCCGCTGGACCGCGCCGTTGCGATGATCAATATGGACATGATCGGCCGCATCCGGAATGGAAAGGTATTCGTGGGAGGTGCCGGCACTGGGAGCAGGCTGAAGGAATTGCTCGAGACCGTGATGCCGAAATATCAAATCCAAATGGATGCCACCGAGCTTGGGGGGTATGGATCGAGCGATCATACGTCGTTCACCACGAAACAGGTTCCGGTGCTCTTTTTCTTTTCCGGGCTGCACGGCGATTATCATCGTCCAAGCGATACCTGGGACAAGATTGACGGGGAGAGCGCCGTGAAGCTGCTGCACGCGGTTGCGGACGTTACCAGCGAGCTTCAATCGAATGAGGAGCGTCCGAAATACGTCCGGGTGGAGCCGAAGAATCCGCACGGAAGCGCGACGTCCGCCGCCAGCGGTTCAGGCGGCGGCGGAAGCGGCTATGGGCCCGACTTCGGCAGTATCCCCGATTTTGCGGAGCCACCGACGGGCGTGCGGTTTGCCGACGTCCGGGCTGGGTCGCCGGCTGCGAAGGCGGGACTGAAAGGCGGCGATATTCTGATCGAATTCGATGGCAAGAAGATTGAAAACCTCTATGACTTCACCTATGCTCTGCGCGCCAAACACCCGGGCGATGAAGTGGAGGTGGTGGTGCTTCGTGACAGTAAGCCGACCAGCGCGAAGGTTCTGCTGCAAGTACGGAAATAGATCTGTAAGCGTGGCTGAAGTTGCATTCACATTCTATTGACGACTGCCGATAATTTAGGTAACCGATGCAATCCGCCGCCTATACCTCCGAGATCTGTTGGAAACTGCCGCCGCTTATTCTGCACCCGTTCGCCGATTCTTCCGGCCCCGGGAAGCTGGTGGAGAGCTCCCGAGCCAGTCTGATGCTGCAGGGTCTGATGCCGACCGAGGCGTTCACCCGCGAGCAACTGGACCGGACGCTGCTCGAGGGCCGATTCTGTGAAATCCGAATGCTGTACTACGTCGGCAAGGATCTGCTTCGGTGGGTGGAGCAATGCGTGGAAATCGCGCAGCGAGAGAATTCACTGCGAACTGCCAGTGTAGAAGCCCTTAGCTTCATCGCGTTGTTGATCGAAGACCCGCCGCCGCAGGTAAAGGAGAAGTTGATCAAGTGGGGCGTCTCCGATTACAAGGCCATTTTTTCCCGCGCCGTGGGTCTGAATATGGTCTTCGCGGAGGCGCCGCTGAAGGACAACCTGACGGAGGATTTTATCCGGCACTATTATCGTTACGCCGATCACCTGTTCGAATGCAGCCGCAGCATGCGGTCGTTTGCAACGATTCGATCCTGCAATTTCGAGTTCGACCTCTTCGCGTCCGGAGAATATTCGCGTATGCTCGAACGCGAGTGGCAGGAAAAATAGTCCCAATTACAGAGAGGCATCAGCACCCGCAAAACCAGTTGGCGGCGCGGGCGTATCTTGAAACTGACAAGCCAGCGATATCGACTTCTATCAACCTAAATCCGGCAGTTGGCGCCACCCCAATAGGGTAGATTCGTAGCCCGAAAGCAGTTGAACCGGAATCGGTTATCACCCGAATTGCGATCCGCGGAGCAGTTGAAAACCTGAGGCATTTTAGCGCCTTGGCAGGATTCGAACTGCCGGATTTAGGATCAACGGTTCGGATTCACGGTGGTGTCCTAATGCACTGTAGCCGGCGTGACTCAGGGTGCGCGACATAAACGCGCTAACTTAAGAACATTTCGACGCATAAATGGTTCAGCTTGCGTGAGGTTCAATGAGCCCGCTCACCGGGATTGGGCCTTAAGTAAGCGCTTATGGGGACATGCCCCGGATCATTGAGTTGATGGCAGTGGCAGTTGGGCCTGCCACACCTGCCAGTGGTGGGCGTGACTGAGCCAGAACGCAGATCGCCCGGCGCGGCGATCTGACTGGCGATGCCGGTCCGTTGTTGATCGAGGGATGCCAGAGACTGCGGAGTCTTCATGATGGCGCCTCCAGTCCTAGCGCATACGATACGCACGGATTCGTGCCACAAAAAAGAAAATGGCCGATTCCTCACTTTCCTGTCGCGCACTCTTTCTTTTCCTAATAGACAGCTCCTGCAATCGAATTCAGTATACTTATAACTTCGAGTGAAACTTTCCATCCTGGTGCCTGTTTACAATGAGCGCGCAGTGGTAGCGCGCAGCCTTTCCCAAGTGATTGCCGCACCGCTACCGGAGAACATGGAGCGGGAACTCATCCTGGTGGATGATTGTTCCACCGACGGAACTTCTGAGATTCTGGAACGATTCGCCGCCGCTGAGCCGTGCGTGCGCCTGTTCCGCCATCCCGTGAACAAGGGGAAAGGCGCGGCCGTCCGCACTGCGATAGAGCAAGCCACAGGCGATTTCTGCATCGTGCAGGATGCGGACCTCGAATACGATCCATCGGAATACCCGCGCCTGCTGCAACCGCTGCTCGATGGTCACGCCGATGCCGTCTTCGGGTCCCGCTACCTCGCTGGCGCGCAAACACGCGTCCTTCCCTTCTGGCATTCGATGATCAACAAATTTCTCACGTTGGTCTCAAACATGTTCTCCAATCTGAAAGTCACCGACATGGAGACCTGCTACAAAGTATTCCGCACCGATCTGCTGAAGAGTATCCCCATCCGCTCAGACCGCTTCGGCTTCGAGCCGGAGATCACCATGAAGTGCAGCAAGCGCAAGCTGCGCATCTATGAGGTGCCCATCAGCTACCACGGCCGCACCTATGAAGAGGGAAAGAAAATCGGCTGGAAGGATGGCGTAAAAGTTTTCGGCGTGATTCTGCGCTACTGGCTGATCGACGACTTATATGTGGAGCCCTACGGCCGCGGCTCGCTGAACAATTTGACCGGAACACCCGGATACAT
>JANYCV010000519.1 GCA_025360145.1 Acidobacteriaceae bacterium | reverse complement strand
GGACCGCCCTACCTGAGTGGTTGTGTGAGCAATTTACTGAGGTGGGCACATGGCCGGGTTCGGACGTGGTTACCGCTTATAAAGATAAGGCATGACACCCGAGAAGTGGCGAAAAGCGCAAGACCTGTTTCTTGCCATGATGGCGTCGAATGATCCACGGGCGGTTCTGGCTGCGGAAACAGATACGGTGGTCATTGCCGAAGCGCAGCGGCTTTACAATCACCACCGTATTTTTGAAGCGCTGGTCCACTTACGCGAGGCGGAGTAGCGGAAGATTCTTAACTATCCGCGCGTAACGCCTGCTCTAAATCCGCGATCAGATCCTCGGCGTTTTCAAGCCCGATGGACATACGGAGCAGATTCTGGGGCGTGCGGGATTGCGGGCCTTCTACCGATGCGCGGTGCTCGATCAGGCTATGCGCGCCGCCCAGGCTGGTGGCGCGGATGAAGAGCTGCGTTCTTGCCGCCGTCGCCATGGCTTCCTCCCGCCCGCCGCGGACTCTGGCCGATAACATCCCGCCGAACGCCGACATCTGGTTTGCCGCCAGCGCGTGGCCCGGGTGAGTTGGCAAACCGGGGTAGTGGACCGCTTCGATAGACGGGTGTCCCGAGAGAAACGTCGCGATTTTCAGGGCATTTTCGCACTGTGCGCGCACGCGGTAGGGCAGCGTCTCAATGCCGCGCATCGTCAGCCAGCAGTCGAACGGCGATGGAACACTGCCGCCGTATTTCTGAGCTTTGCGGGCGCGCTCAAACAGGTAGTTGTCGAACTTTGTGATCAGCGCGCCGCCTACTACGTCGCTGTGACCGCTGATGTACTTGGTGGTGGAGTGCATCACCATGTCGATGTCCCACTCGAGCGGGCGCTGCAGGATCGGACTGGCGAAAGTGCTGTCGCATACCGTGACGATGTTCGCTTTGCGGGCGATCTCTGCCAGGGCTGCCAGGTTCGTAATTTTCAGCAGCGGGTTCGAAGGCGTCTCCAGCCAGAGCAGGCGCGTGTTGGGACGTATAGCGGCGCGCAGGCCGGCAACATCCGTCATGTCGAAATACGTGGTTTCGAGGCCCGATTTGGCGAACACTTCGCCGATTACTTTTCGCAAGCCCCAGTAGACATCGTCGGGCGCCAGAATGTGGTCGCCTGGTTCCAGCCCTTGCACCACAGCGGTTACCACGGCCAAGCCGGACGAGAATGCAAGCGCTTCCTTTCCGCCTTCAAGGGAGGCGAGGCATTGTTCCAGAGAATGCCGGTTCGGATTGTCCTCGCGCGAATAACTGAACCCGCGCGGATACTCGCCGTCGGCGCCGCGCTCGAACGTGGTGGAGAGGTGGATGGGGGCGGTGACGGCGCCGGTTGCGGGATCGGTGTGTCGGCCGGCATGCACCGCGCGGGTTTCAATTTTCATAGATGCGCTTATTGTGTGATTTCGATTTCCAGGGTGACGGTGGCGGTTACGTCAATGTTGCCGGGCTGCACCGGCGTGGGGGCAGAGGCTCCGGCCGTGAGGGCGATCCGGTTAGCCGTCACGATTCCCACCGAGTAGCCTTCCGCGGCGCCAATCACCGCACCCAGACGGACGCCCAGACCCAGTGCGATTGCCTCGGCGTGCGCGCGAGCTTGGAGGGTGGCGGAGCGTAGCGCTTGGCCGCGGAGGGGCTGATCGTCTTTGATGGAGAAGCGCAGGCCGTCCACACGGTTGGCACCGGCCTGGATCGCGGTATCGATGATTTTGCCGGGCAGGTTGAGGTCGCTGACGGTGGCTTCCACTGTGTTGTTGGCGGTGAATCCGGTGAGTGTGGCCGGGCTTCCGTCACGAGGGTAATTATAAACCGGGGAGAGCGAATAGTTCAGAGTCTTGATATCCGCATTCGCGCCCAGCAATTGCCTGAGCTGCGTGAGTACGGCGGTGGTTTGATTGGCATTTTGCGCGGCGGCGTCCTGGGCAGTGGCGGCCTGCGTGACTACCGCGAAATCTACCTGTGCCTGGTCGGGCTTTCCGGAAGCCTTGCCCTCCCCCACGGCGCGGATGAGACGGCGGGTGGACACGGTGGTCTGCGCCAGCGTGGGCATGGCTGCAAGAATGACGCATCCAATTGCTGACATTAGTTTAATCGTCATATTCCTATTTTCGCGCATTCACGCTGGTAAAATGTGACGTGCTCGCCCTTCTTGGATTCCTGCTGTTTGCGGCCTCGGATGCGCCTGCGCCGCAGCCCGCTTCGGTATCGAAAGTGTTGGATCTTTTCGACCGTCTGCGGGCGGGGAAGAAGACCGTGTTTCAACTCACCGAAGCCGAGGTGAACGAGTATATGGTTTCGGCCCTGAAGCGCCAGCCGCGCCCGGGCCTGGAGAGTACGCAAATCCGCGTCTTCCCAAAGAACTACGTTGCCACTTACACGGTGGTGGATTTTGACGCGGTGGAGAAGTGGAAGCCGGGCACCATTCCCTCGATCCTGCGACCGTTGTTGACGGGCAGGAAGACACTGTGGATCGACGTGCGATTTCAAGTGACAGGATCGCGGTTGACCTATACCGTGGAGAAGGCTTATTTCGATAAGATCTGGCTGCCTGCGCAGCTGGTGCAGAAGATGATGGAAGTGGTGGCGGCACGCCAGCCGGAGCACTACGACACTACCAAGCCGTTACCGCTACCGTTCGGCCTGCGGGATATCCGGACTTCCGATAAGTTATTGGCCGGCAACAATTGAGCGGGCTGGCTTCAATAGCCGGCCACTTTGTCGACTACATTTCGCAACGGCTGGCCGGTGGCATAACGATGAACATTCTCCGCAAATAGATCCACCAGGCGAACTTGACGGTCGGTACTCCAGCCTGAGGTGTGCGCCGTCATCACTACGTTCGGCAGGTCGAAGATCGGATGGCTCGACGGCGGCGGCTCAATGGGAAATACGTCCAGGCCAGCGCCCGCGATCCACTTTTCCTTCAGGGCCTTCACCAGCGCCATGTCGTCGTAGAGCTTGCCACGCGACAGCGCGATAAAGTAGGCCGTTTTCTTCATGCTGCGGAACACGTCTTCGTTGAACATGTGCTCGGTGATCTTTGTGTGCGGGGCCGCGCTGACCACAACGTCGGCGCGCGTAACCATCTCACGGAAGTAGCTGGGATCGTGCAATTCAGCTACGTATTCCGGCTGCGGAATCGGCTTGGCGTCGGTGGCGATGATCGTCATATCGAAGCCGTTGTGCGCGCGGCGCGCCATCCAGCTTCCGATACCGCCCATGCCGACGATCGCCATGGTCTTTCCGCCAAGCTCAATGTGGTCCGCGGATTTCACGGTTCCCACCGGATTCATCTGCCGTTTATTGAATTGCGGGACGTAGTACGTGGTGATGCCTCGCGTGAGGCAGAGCAGCAGACCCATGCCCGTCTCCGTGATGGCGGGGGCAAAGATGCGGGCCATATTCGTGACCACAATCGGGCTCTTCTTCAGACCCTCTTCCATGCCTTCCATGCCTGCGCCACCAGCCTGCAGCCACTTTACTTTCGGCGCGTAATCGAGATCGGCACTACGCAGATTGCCGTAAACCACGTCTGCTTCGCGCAAGTTGGTGCGGAATTCGGCGGGCGATTTGGATACAAGAATTTTCACGTCCGGCGCGGCGCTTTCAATTTTCTTGATCTCTTCCGGCGAAAACTCGTTCATGGCGGCAATGCGAATAGGCCCTTGCGGCTTCTTCAGATCGGCACGAGTGGTGTTATCGACAACAACTTGGGCGGCGGCAGCGGCCGGCACGGCTGCCAGGAAGGAACGGCGGGACACGGACATGGGTTTTTCCTTTTATTACGCGAGCACGGATGATCTCATGTGATCGACGGCTTTCTTCAAGCTGGCGACCGGTTCGGCGAGCGGCAGATACTCCATGCAGATATACCCGCTGTATCCGGTCTTCTGGATCGCCTTGTAGATATTGGTGTAGTTCATTTCGCCTGTGCCCGGATCGTTGCGGCCGGGGTTGTCGGCAATGTGAAACACGGCTACGTGCTGGACGGCCTGAGTCAGGGTCTGGGTCACGTTTCCCATTTGCACCTGCTCGTGATAGATGTCGAACAGCAGCTTCACGTGCGGATTGTCGACATCCTTCATCAGCTTCAAGCCTTCGACGCAGTTGGTGAGAAAGAAGCCCTTGTGATTCACCTTCGCGTTCAGAGGCTCCACTATCAGCGTCAGGTTCGCCTTTGCGGCCAGATCGCCGGCTCGCTTGGTTCCTTCCAGCAGACTGGCGTATTGCTCGTCGTGCGTCTTGCCGGGGATTTCATCGCCGCTCATCAGGATGATCTGCGGGATTTCGAGTTTCTTCGCGAATACGATGGATTGCTGGACGTCCTTCAGGAAGTTGTCACGCTGAGCGGGATTCACCATCGAGACGGGGCGGCTCTTCCAATCCGGAGTGGCGATGATGGTGTCCATCGCGAGGCCGAGCGATTCGGCTAGTTTCTTCATGGAGCGGATCTGCTCGTCGGACCAGTGGATGTGCTCGGCCACCAGTTCGACCGATTGGATGCCGGACTTCGCGGCGATTTGCAGCTTCTCTTCGAAGCTGCCCTTCAGCGTCCAGAGCATCACGGACGAGGTGATCTTGGCCTTCTTCGGCGCAGGCATCGGCGGCGCAGACACCTGCGGCGCGGGCCCTTGTGCGAAAGCGGCGGACGCGAGGCCCGCCTGGACGAACAATCGGCGATTCATGGCGCTACTTGTGGGATAAACGGCTGCAGGCGTTCATCGCGCCGCTGATATCGACGGCCGCGCTTCCTTCTTCAATATGCTGGATCTTGCCTTCCTTATCGACCACGAACGTGGCGCGGTTGGCGATGCCTCTCTCCGCCATCAGGACACCGTAGTCCTTGGAAACTTCGCGCTTGGCGAAATCGCTGAGCATGGGGAAGGTGGCCTTCACTTCTTCGGCGAACTTCTTCTGCGAAGGCGAGTTATCGGTACTAACGCCAAACACCTGCGTGTCGGCACTTTCAAACTTGGCCAGATCCAAGCCGTATGCCGTCATTTCCTTGGTGCAGCCGCCGGTGAACGCAGCCGGGTAGAACGCCAGCACCACATTCTTCTTTCCATGGAAATCCGAGAGCTTCACCGGCTTCCCCTGGGTGGACGGCAACGTGAAATCGGGTGCGGTGTCGCCAACTTTGAGATGGGTCTTGGGCGGCGCCTGGGCGAACAGACCGAGCGACGCAACGAGCGTGAGTGCGAGAACGTGGGTAATTTTCATATCGTCTTCCTTGCTTGAAGTGGCTAGAGCTATCACTTTATCAGATTAGTTAGGAGCTTGCTCACCACAAGGGCCGCCAGCGGGCCGAGTTACGGGCGATTGTCTTGATTTGTCCGGCCGGAAAACGCGTGAGGCCCAGAGTGCTGACACCGAGCGAATGGATCTCGGTCACGCGGTCGAGTGCTTCGAGCATCGCTGGAGAACTGATCCGGGCGAGAGCGCGCCGAAGCAGGTCCAGCGGCGAGAAGTATTCGCCTGCGGGAACAATCAACAGTGACATCAGGCGGTCCGTCTACTCGGGGTTGGGTAACGCCGCTAACTGTTGCCACAAGCGAAGTGTGGCGGGCTCCCGGACCCGCGCCAACGACCGAGTCAGCGCCGTCAATACGGAAAGCAGGATCTTCCGCTCGATAGCCGCGCGGCGAGCCGGTTGAACATCACCGCGCGAGCTTTCAGCGCTGGGCCACGCCTGGGTGTACATCCGTCGCACCAGCCGACAATATTCAGGCTGACTGGTGAAGTCGCCGTATCCGTGCTGATGCCAGACTCGCCGAAAGTTCACGCATCTGAAGCGTTTATTGCGGCGTACAGGCCCGGTTAGGCGAGCCAATGAACAACATGCTTCCGCCGCGAATGAGTTGTCGGAAACGGCTATCGTCGGCAGAGAATGCGGCATCGATCATCGCCGGAGAATTCTGCCAGAAGCTTAACAAGGGCCGCCAACGGGAATCACTTCTACAATAGTTCCGTCACATTTTTGCTCGTAAACTCCGCTGTCGGTGAAGTAATAGGGAGACCAGGGCAGCGCTCCGTCGCCCCCATATGTTGCTCTCGCTGAGTCTCGAGTGAAACCCGATATTGCGTACAGATTAGCCGGCAGGTTGCAATTGTTGACCGACCAACTGCCGGACGCATATACGGCTCGACCGCCAACAGCCGAAACACAGGTCGCACCGCTTTGGCAAAACGCGGTACTTGTGTAGATTTGGTATATATAATCGTGACAACTTGGATAAACAATTGTATCGAGCAAGCTTTGTCCCGACGCGAGACCAGCAGTAAAGGAACAACAACGCTGCGCCCAAACTCTTCATCGTATAGCCCTCCTGACAATCCGTGGATACTGAGATTTGAAGCCATCTATGATCTGCAATACGCCTTCACTGCCCTTTGCCTTAATCACATTAGCAATACTGCGGGCTATCATTTTCCGTCTTTCAATATAAGCGTCGCTCTTAGCGCCCGGCCCTTGGGCGTTGTTTTGCTCTGCAGAGAGCCATTCTAGCAAAACTGCATCTGAGGCTCCAGCGGTTTTCCGTAGAGTAAATTCAACGACGAGATCATTTTGACCTCCCTTTGAGTCATTGAACATGGTCAATACGTTTGCCTTGTCGGGGCCTAAGAGCGTACCATCTCGGAAGATTATGGAGTCTACAGAAATAGTGACGCTCTCTTGAGTCGATAGGGTAGCGAGCATATCGTTCATGCGAATGTGAACGTCTGGTAAATTCAGCTTAGCGAGATCCAGTCTCTTTTCAAGCAACATCTTAGAAATCGAACTGACAGGAAAAAGCAGCGCCGAGGCGTGGCTATGTACGTCAAAGGCCTCGCGCCCGGAACCAAAGCTGTGATAGGTAAACGTCCAACTGATCATCGTACCGGCGCGGCTATACAACTCATGTCTCAAAGTCAGGGACGAGATTGGTGACGGTCCATTATTGGTTACTACTATAGAGTAGGGTAAGATGGCGTGAATAGACGATCGAGCCGCACCTGGAAAGTGTGCATTTAATTCTGCTGTAAAGGCTGCACTCGTAGAGGTGCCGATGGTAATCTCATCTTTTTCATAGAGCGCCGACGTTACGGTAATTTTTGGCTGTGCTTGCAACATCACCAGTCACTAGCGTCCGGCTATAAGTCGAGCAGATTCAACTGGATATAAATGTCGCCAGATTTTTGTTGGGACTGGGTCTCATCGAAGGCCTGTAAAATGGGCACTTTCTCGAAAAGAGTGACGCTGAGCACCTGTAGGATTTCG
>JANYCV010000496.1 GCA_025360145.1 Acidobacteriaceae bacterium | reverse complement strand
CGATGATGGATCGATGCGGTGCCTCTCGCATCTTCACAGTCTGCATGGCGAGATGGGCGGCAGGTCCGCCGATGGCGCGGTGGAGTATGAGAGCCGTATGCATCGCACGCTGGAGTCGGAAGCGAATCTGCTTGGAGTGGTGTGTACGGAAACCGGCATCATGACGGCTGCTCCGTATCGCGTGATTGACGCGGATCATTGGATCTTTGAAGGAACGGGACTGAGCAACGGCGATCTGTTCGGCCTCGAAACGTTGCATGAGCGAATCCCTGGCGGAGCGTCCGGACATGAAACGGATAAGCGAAGCCCGTCTTCTCCACAGAACACCGTTCTGCTGGCCAAGGGAACGAATCCGGATGAAGGTGGTTCTGAGATTGTGATGCACGAACGCGACCTCGGCGGTGCGGTGTTCTCGGTGGGTTCCATCACGTGGGTTTCTGCGTTGTTCGTCGACGAGGCGGTAGCGACGATTACGCGCAATGTGCTGCGGGAGTTCGTCAACCGGGAGTAACGCCTGTCGCTTCCGATAAAGGTTCCGGTGAGCTGCGGCATCTGGTCAGCGCAACGGGCAACCGGCTTGTGATGCGGAATGATCCCACGTTTCCCGGTTCGTCTTTTCGATATCAATGTCTTCCGTTGAGATTCGTATTGCGGCAGACCGCTGGGTGAACGATGATATTCAGTATGCTCAACGTATTCAGACTTGCCTTCATGGGGATGTTTCTATGCGCGGTCTGCGGCGCACAGAAACCGAAATTCCTCATCGTCACCGATATGGAAGGCGTCGGCGGCGTCAACAATGCCGATGAGCAACTGCTGCCCGGACAGCGGCGCTTCGATGAAAGCCGCCAACTGCTGGTGGGTGAACTCACCGCGGCTATCAAAGGCCTGCAGGAAGCAGGCGCTGGACAAATAGTCGTCTGGGACGGCCACGACGGCAGCCGCAGCCTGTCCATTGCAGACATCGGCCCGTCCGTGGAATTGATACAGGGCCGGCCCACCCCGGCCAACTACTATCTGCAAGATCGGCTCTATGACGGAATTCTCTTCATTGGCCAGCATGCGATGGCTGGCGCGAAGAACGGTGTGCTGGCGCATTCCCAAAGTTTTAGCGTGGAACGTATCTCACTTAACGGAAGATCCGTTGGCGAGATTGGACAGGTTTCTGCGATAGCCGGCTACTTTCACATTCCCGTCATTATGCTTGCCGGAGACGAAGCCGCTTGCGATGAGATCCGCGAGCTTCAACCGAAGGCTGAAACAGTGGCCGTCAAGAGAGGAGCCGGCAAAGCGTCCGCGGTGAGCCTCTCCCATGACGAAGCGCGGCGGCGAATTCAGGACGCCGCGCGTAAGGCCGCAACGCGCGTTCATGAGTTCACGCCGTGGAATGTGGAAGGGCCGGTGGAACTCAAATTCGAATTCAAAGATAAAACAAAATCACCCGACCGCGTCTACCGTGGAACGAACACGCTGGAAGCCTTTGAAGGATGGCTGGGCAAGTAACTAACTGGAAAGTTCCCAGATGCCTGGCCGCGCCCGCCGGAACTGGAACCGCTTCGGATTCACGGACGTTGTACCGGGCGTATCCACAAGCACCACTTTCGCCGAGACCGGTTCATAAGCCGCGCGCGGCGCTACAGTGCCTTTAGCAACCAGAATCTTCTGGCGCTCCGGGTAAATTCCACAGCTCACCAGTTGATGGATCGACATAGGGCACACCCGCTCCGTGGTCAACACCACCAGGTTCAAGTCATCGGGGGTGGAGTGCTCTTCTTCAATCACCGCCGTGTGTCCCATATTCCAGTAACGCTGGCCTCCGTGACGAACGGCGGTCTCGATGAACTGGCCGTTGTGCAGTGATCGAACCTTCCCCTTCACTCCTGCCGGCTTCCCTGCGGTGCTGATGGATTTGCCGCCGACTGGCATGTCGAAAACGCCATCAATGCCCGCCGCCTTCGCAGCCGCCACTGCCTCTGGATCGTAAAGTGCAATCACCCAGCCGCTGGCCTGCTGCCGCAGAAACTCATGCAGCAGCGTGGTCTCATCGCCTGGCGAACCGCCGCCCACGTTGTCGCCTACATCGAACAGGGACACTGGAAAGCTGTCGGACTGCATCGCCTCCCGAACTGCCGTCTCTGCGTCCGGAAGGTTAAGCCGTGTCATTTCGTGCCGCTCCCACATCAGGTCCGCAAGCCGCTGGGCCTCACGCTGCGCGCGCTCCCGATCGTCATCGGTGACTACGATCACCGAACAGCCAATATACGGAACGTCGTTGTATTGGTAGCCGCCTGCCACACTCACACTCAGAATCCCCGGCTGCAGTTCCAGTTCGATGCTGGCGTCGGTAATCGATTTGAGCGGCTCTTCGTAGGTATTTTGAAACACCAGGTTCCACAGCATCGGCGGCTTTACCAGCGCCTGAACCGGGTGGACTTCACCAGCCAGTATGCTGCCCATCAGGAGTGCCGCGTGTACGCCGCGCTGGCGCATGTCCAGATGCGGGCACTGCTGATAGGTGATCAACACGTTCGTCATCTCTACAATTTCCGGCGAAATGTTTCCGTGGAAATCGTGTGTGACGACGAACGGGATATCCGGGCCGAAAGCGCGCCGTACGCGGCGCACGATCTCCTCGTCGGCCTGCGGAAACTCTTCCGTGTACATCGCGCCGTGCAGCGCCAACAGAATTCCGTCCATGTGCGGAATTGCCCGCAGGCCGTCAATCAGGCGTGTACACAGGAGTTCGAATGCTTTCGATTCCACCGCTCCTTTCGGAGTCGCCACAGCATGAATCGCGGGAATGATGTCGTATCCCGCCTCGGACGCCCCTTCCACAAAGCCAGCCGCCTCGGTGTGGCCGATGGACCACTGCTCGATCGACGATTGCAAATCCGAAACCTGCCGGAAGCGGAACTCTTCCAGCAACGTCGGTTCCGCGTTAAACGAATTCGATTCGTGAATGATGTAGCCGACCCCAACCACGGGCCGCGCAGCGTTCGTTGTCATTCCGCTCAGCGTATCAAATAATCCCGCGCGGCTGCATCGTGTAATCTGGAACGAAGCCAAATGCCCTATCGAGTTCGCGTTCTTGCAATGCTCTTCTTCCTGGTGCTGGTGATGTACTTCGATCGCCTCTGCATCGCCGTGGCCGGTCCCAGAATCCAGCACGATCTGAACATCAGTCCCAGCAAGTGGGGCTGGGTGATCGGTGCTTTTACGCTTGCGTACGCTCTGTTTGAAATTCCCAGCGGAATGATGGGAGACCGCATCGGGCCGCGGAAAGTGCTTACGCGAATCGTGCTGTGGTGGTCGGCCTTCACTGCGCTCACCGGCACCGTTTCCAGTTATCCGCTGTTGCTGGTGGTCCGTTTCCTTTTTGGCGCTGGAGAAGCCGGAGCGTTCCCCAATTCGGCGACGGTGATTCAGCGTTGGATTCCCGATTCAGAAAGAGCGCGCGCCACCAGCGTGATCTGGACGGCAGCCGCGATCGGTGGAATTCTCACTCCGTTAATAGTGGTGCCCATTCAGAAGATCTACGGCTGGCAGACG
>JANYCV010000462.1 GCA_025360145.1 Acidobacteriaceae bacterium | reverse complement strand
CCTACGCCAACTGGGGTAGGCAGGAAGAAGCCACCAGGCAAATGGCCCAGAACGCCGTACAAATGGTACAGCGTCTACCTTCGCCCCGCGGCGATAAGAACGGGGCCGATATCAACCTGGCACTGGATGCCCTGGAGATGGCTTTTACCCATACTCATGTGAACGCTTTTTCCATCATCAGTGGCGATAGCGATTTCATTCCTTTGGTGAATAAGCTTAAAGAGTATGGCAAGACAGTTTACATTGTGGGCGGCAAGGCGTTCACCTCGAATATTCTTCAACAAAACTGCCATGAGTTCATCAGCTACGAATCTCTGTTGGACGATCCGAAACGCGGCGACGGCAGACCGCAGCAGTCTTCGCAACCACAGCAGCAACCGCAGCAAGGCTCGCAGCAGTTTCAGTCTAGCGGCGACCGGCCGCCGCGTCCGCCGCAACAGCAGCGTGGACGCCCCGCGCCACTCGATCTTATCCAGGCAATGCCGCTGGTGGAGCGCGCTTTACAAGTATTGGAGCGCCGTGCGGTGCAGCCGCAGCTTGGCTTGTTGAAGTCCACGATGCTGCAGCTTGATTCGGCATTCAGCGAGCGCGCCTACGGAGCGGGCAGTTTCTCGGACTTCGTCGAGAAGTTGAAGAAAGCCGATTACGTCAACGTCAGCGGTACAGGCGGACGCTACACGATCGAGCGGAAGGGCTCGCCAGTGCAGGAAACCGCGAAAGCAAAGCCGGAAGAGTTGTTACCGATGCTGCGGGATGTGTTGGAAACGCATCGCCTCGAACTCGAAGAGGAAGGGTGCCTGGCCGAGGATCTGGCTACGTGGGTCAAAGACGAGAATCCGAATCTGGACATCAAGAATTACGGATTCCAGGAATTCGCCGAGTTCCTCAACTTCGCTCAGGATAAGCTGGTGGTCCGCATCGAACCCGATGAAGAGAAGGGGCTGCTGGTGTTTCTGGGAGCCGAGTTCTATCCGCCGGCACAGCCGCCTGTGGAATCGCTGCCGATGCCGGATGAAGATGAAGACATTGACGAGCCGCAGCCCATTGTGGAAGGGCAGCCGTCCATGGTGGCTCCGACTCCGCCGATTACTGCGAAGCCTGTGAAGCGTGCGCCGCGCCCCAGAAAGCGTGCAGCCGAAGGGAACGTTGAAAACCGCCCGCCAAGAGTGCGCCGCGCTCCGCGGCCGAAGAAGACGGTATAAATATATGATTGAACGTATCAACCCAGAAGGGATTCCTGTACCTAAGAGTCCCTATTCGCTTGCGGTTCGCGCGGGAGATTTTCTGTTCCTTTCAGGACAGGGACCGGTCGACCAGCGCACGAACGAATATTCCTACGGCGACATTCAGCATGAAACGCGCATCGTGCTCGGTAACCTCCAGCGGGTGCTGGAAGGTTGCGGGGCGTCGATGGCGGATGTGGTGAAGTGCTCCGTCTTCCTGAAGGACGGCAACGATTTTCAGGCGATGAATGCCGTCTACCGGGAGTTTTTCGAGGATAACAAGCCGGCTCGGACCACGGTGGAAGCGAAATTCGCCGAGCCTCGAATGAAGGTTGAAATCGACTGCATCGCTTATAAGCCGAAGTAGGCCCTGGACTTACTTCGGCTTTTCATGTTGTGGCTCAAAGGTCACAAAGGAGCGTTCGACATTGGCAAGTCGGCTGGTCTTATGAACCATGGAGCTTCCGGCAGGGGTTATGCGGGTTCGAATTCTGTCGCTTCCCCGCCAACGGGATTTATATCGCCTGCTTGTAATACTGTCATCCATGGACAGTTCAGTTTTTAATCTTTCAAATACCGGAGTCCGGTGCTATTCTTCTCGTGTGATCTAAAAATCACACGAGGATCGCCGATCTGATGAAGTGGAGCCGCGCCCCAGGATACTTAAGTTCTTTAAGAACCACCGAGGAACCCCCTTCACTGAATGGATGGAGAGCCTTGAGAGCGAGGATATCCACGCAACGATCTTAGTCCAGGCTGGACAGGGTTGAAGATGGGAACCTGGGAGATTGTAAATTCGAAGGAGATGGCGTGTACGAGTTGAGATTCAATGTCGGCCCTGGTTGGCGTGTCTACTTCGGGCAAACAGGAGACTTAATCGTTCTCCTCGGTGGTGGCACGAAACGCACTCAACAACGAGATTTCCCGGTGATGAAGGATCGGTGGAAGGAGTACAATGCCCAAAGAAACTAGCGATTACGGGACTTGGTTGAGCGGGAAGTTGGCCGATTCCGGCATTGCTATTAAATACCTGAATGCCGCTATTGGGGAATCTCCAACACTTTTCCTTAAGGCTCTGCGCAAAGTATCTGAATCTCATCAAATGGCGAAGGTGGCTGAGCAGGCAGACGTGAGCAGGGAGAGCCTGTACAGAATGCTTTCTGGGTCCGGAAACCCTACTTTCAGCAACTTGAGTTCGATCCTCAAAGCACTCGAATTTCGCATCGTGATTGTACGTGATACTCCTCGCACTCACAGTTCAAACCATGAAACGCCACGAACTGAAACACAGGCGAATAGCACAATTCTAGGGACTGAGGGGGTAAGTGGCACAAGGGGAATTGAATCAGTAGCATTGCAAAGTTCAGCCTCGGAAAATCCAATCGTGACCGGGGCGAACGGACTGGCTTCAGTTGTAAACAAGATCGCTACGATTCAGATCCCTACTTTTGAATATGGGGTTCCGGGGATTCTAGTTAGTGGGGGAGAAGCGCCACAAGGACCCAATCAGCATGTCTCTAGATAAAGCACCCGAATTGAAAATTGAAAAGGACGAAGATCTCCTTGAAGTTTACGCTAATAATGTGTTTTTTGAATCAAGCGTCTGGGATATCAAGATGCTATTCGGGACACTGGATCAAAGCAAGGATCAGTAAATATCAATTCACCAACACACCGCGATTTCGATCCCATGGCTTCAGGCAAAGGTCATGGCCTATTTCCTACACCTAAATATCGCTATCCATGAGCATAACAATGGGGAAATGCCGATGCCCAAGAGGGTGATTCCACCACCACCCACACCGCCTTCCGGCACTTCCGCAAACGATCCCGTATCGATTGAAGCCTATGAGGCTTACTTGAAAATTCACAAACAGCATTTTCCAGAATAGGACCGCTGGGCGGAAAAAGGAAGTTACCACTCCGAGTAAGCGGTTCCATCCAGGCTCATCTTCGAAGACCCGCTGCGCACATCAAAAATCCCCGACTCGTTCTGGTTCACACTGCCCGAGGCGTCTTCCATAATGATCTTCCAACTGGAATCGGAATCCGTTATGGGGTCCCGCGGAACCACCCGAAGATAGCCCTCACTCACCAGATCCTGCAGTGTCTGCGGCGCTTTCTGTTTATCGTAGGTAAATTCGTCGATCACGGTCCTCATGGTGAAGAGGTTATTCCGCAGCACGGACTCCTTCGCCCGAAGGATCGACTTCTGATAGAACGGAACGGCCAAGGACACCAGAATCGAGATGATCGTCATCACGACCATCAACTCGATGATAGTGAATCCGCGGCGGCGCCGGTCTGCTTTACCAATCCGAATATGCGCTGCCATCGCGTGCCTTCTCCGTGGTTTTTGTAAAAACATCGAAAACGTTCTGCCCGCCGCCGCCCATCGACTTGGGATCGTCTTGCATACTGCGCTTTCCCCAGTCGGTGGAATTGGTGAACGGGTCCTTGGGAATCCGCCGCAGAAACTTGATTTTCTGGTCCACCTGACCGGCTTTCTTCACGCCGTCCACCAGCATTTCCAGTGTCTCCGGATAGCCTTCCGTTCCTAACTTCGCCGGCGGGAGCCCTCCCGTGTCCGCCATGTCCTTGTACTTATCGATCGCTGTGCGGATTTCCCGCAACGCGTAACGCAACTCGCGCTCGCGATCCCGGCGCACCTTATAGCGGGCCATGGGAACAACCATAGTGGTGAGGATCAGCATGATTGTGAATGCCACAATCAACTCCACCAAAGTCAATCCGCGCTGATTTCGACGCTTTCCGGACATAAGCCTATTGCACCACCACACTCAACAACGGCGACGCGGCAACAATCGGGTTCGACGTCGAATTCACCAAAGTTAAATCGCTCACGGTGACGGTGGACGTTCCGCGCCCTACCGCCTGAAAAGTGAGGTTGACCAGAGCGCCGGAGCCGCTGATTCCGCCCGTGCCCGGCAACCGGTTCAGTACGACGGTGGCGTCTCCCGTATCGTTCAACGTGTTCTCAGTGAAGTTGATCTTCTGACCATCTCCACCCATCAGATTGCCTTCTTTTACGCTGCTGAGCCGCAGAATCTTCGGATCGAACTTCAACTTCATCGGCACGGCGAACAGATCGGACGCGTTATCGATCTGGAGCGCCACTGTCACCACTCCGCTCAACTGCGTCTGCAAATTGGGCGGGTTGAAGTAGAGCCGCACAGGTCCTGCCACCGGAGCCGAAGCCTCGGGAGCCAGTGCAGTGGGCGCGGGAGCGGCCGGAGTTCCCGCCGGTGGTGCTGTCGGCAGTGCAACCGGCGGCGGTGCCACTACTTCCGGCCGTGGGGCGTAGTTCAACTTCACGTTCTGATCGGTACCCGCGGAAACCGTGCGCAAATTAGCGTCGCTATAATCGGGTGCGCGGACAATGTGGGGAATCAGGGCAATCAAGAGCTCGCTGTCGCTATTATCCTGGTGGTGCGTGCCAAACAGCGGACCCAAAATCGGCAGGCTCGAGAGCCACGGAAGACCGGCAACCAGCTTGGAATCCTGGACTTGCATTAGTCCGCCCAGCAGACTCACTTCCCCCTCACGAATTCGAATATCGTGCGCTATCTTCTTTTGGCTGATCACCGGCTGGGAGATGTCCCCTATTTTCACGTAGGAGCTTACGTTCGAGATTTCGAGTTCGATGTGGAGCGAGACCTCGTCACGGCCGTGAATCTTCGGCACCATATCCACATTGACGCCGACCTCGGCGAAACTGAACTGTGTACTCACCAAGGGACTGACGCCGATGCCGACACTGGCGCCAAGTCCTCCGCCGAAACTACCAGTCGCATAAGGGACCTTATCTCCGATGCGCAGGGATGCCTTTTGGCCATCGACGGCCCGGACTTGCGGCTGTTGCAGGACACGCGTCGTGCTGTCGCTCAGAAGTGCCTGAATCAGCGCTCCGGGAACAGCTACGGAGTAGTCGCCGATGGAAATTTTCGACAAGCCGTTTAAAGCAACTGAGCCGACAGCAGTAGCCGCTTTCGTGGTGTCGGTAGCGGGCGACGTAGAAGCGGTCCTGCCGTAACTGATGGGCAAATTGATGCCGGCGACTCCGCCAGTGGTAAATGTCGCGGCAAGGTCGCGGGCTTTGGAACGGCTCGCCTGCATCACGATAATATCCACTACCACCTCGGCCTTCGGCTTATCCAGATCCAAAATCAGCTTCTCCGCCAGCGCCACTTGATCGGTTGTACCGCGGACCAGGATCGCATTCTGCGCTCCATAAGTGAACGCCCGCCGGATTTCCGTTACGGACCGGACCGTGGTTGAGATTTCCTGTAGCTCTTGAAGCAGTGTGGAATTCTTGATGTAAAAAACTTTCACAACGTAGTCTTCAAAGTCCCGTCGCTTCTGCACGTTGTCGTTAGTAACAAAAATGGCGTTGGTAGATAAAGGCTTCCAGTAAGTACGGGTTTGAATGGCCAGATAGTCGAGTGCTTCTTCTAGTGTCGTGTTGGAAAGATCCACGGTGAACGTATTTTTGCCGCCCGGGGGAGGCTGTATCTCGGAATCGAACACCACGTTGATGCCAGCCAGCTTACCCACGGTCTCATATAGAACCTTGATCGGCTGATTGTTCATCTTCAGGGTGCTGATCTGGCGGGTGATGGGCTTCAATTCAGGGATCGCGAGGATACTGGCCGACTTTGCCTCCATTTCCTTCGCCGCCTTCTGGCTGGGCGTCAGGCCCCGATCTTCCGGCGTTCCTGTCGCTGCGGATGCCGCCGGTTTCTTCTTTTCCCGCTCGATCATCTCTTTGGTGCGGCGGATCTCCTGTTCTGCAATCGCCAGCGATGGATCGGTGGCGTACGCCTTCTGGAATTCGTTCAGGCTTTCTTCCAGATTCCCGACGGCTCGAATTTTCTGCCCAAGCGAGACGTGGCTAATGGCGGCCTGAAAGCGCATTCGCCGTACCGCCATCTGATAAGCAGGATCTTTCGGATCCGCGGTATAAGCTTTTTCATAAGACTCCAGCGCCTTGTCGTAATCCTTGCGCGCCTCGGCCTCCCCGCCCTCCTTCATTAGCTTTTCGCCCGCCTTGTTCTTGGCACTGAGCATTGCCGCAACGAGCATCGATAGTAGAATAAGTTTAAGTAACTGTCTCAAAACACGCACCTTAGTGGAGAAAAACTGCCTTGTGCTACACTCAAATTGGCCGAGCTGTCACATAAACATCTGACGCAGCGCGGTTTGTTCGCGTTGAGGCGAAAAACTTGCGAGATCCAGCAGCTCCCATCAAAATCCTGAGTGACAACCGATCGGCAGGGCACAACTACACTCTTCTGGAGAGGTACGAAGCCGGGATTGCGCTTTCCGGGACCGAAGTGAAGGCCGCCAAATCCGGCAAAGTGCAGCTCAAAGACGCCTACGCCGACGTTATCGATAATGAAGCGTGGCTTCTAAACGCTCACATCAGCCAGTACTCTCACGGGAATCGCGAGAACCACGAGCCAGTCCGGAAGCGTAAGCTATTGCTGCACCGGTCCGAAATCACGAAACTACACGCCAAGATTCGGGAAAAGGGCCTCACCCTGATCCCAACCAAACTGTACCTTAAAAACGGAATGATCAAGTGCGAATTCGCGGTTGGCAAAGGCAAGAAAGTACACGATAAGCGCGAGGCCGAGCGGACCAAGGAACAGAACGACGAAGCCCGTAAGGCAATGCAACAGAAGCGTAACTACGATTAAGAAGATATGGATATCCGATTAGACGCAACTCCGATTGAGCAGTACCCGGCCGATGTGCTGGTGACCTTGGCCTTCGAAAATCAGCAGGGCCCGCATCCGTTGAATGCGGCGGCCGGCGGCTGGTTCGACGATCTCCGCGAAAGCAGGGAATTTACCGGCAAGCTGTTTGAGGTCGCCATTTTACACCGGCCGTCGGGATTGAAAGCCAAGCGCTTGGCGGTTGTCGGCGCGGGTCCAGTAGAGAAATTCAACGCCACCGAACTGCGGAAGGTAGTGGGTTCGGCGGTGCGCGCGTTGAAGGCTAAGTCGCTCACCAATATCACGTTATCACTGGAAAACGCCACCTCGGAGCAGATCACCGCAGCAGTGGAAGGAGCCATTCTTGCCGATTACGAGCCGGACCGGCTGAAGACCGATGCCAAGAAGGGCGAGAAGCGTTTGGCTGCGTTTTGTATTTTGGGACCAGCCACCCTGCAACCGGCTCTGGACCACGGGCGGACTCTGGGAGAAGCGCAAAACTTCACTCGGGATCTGGTGAACGAGCCAGCCAACCTGATGACTCCATTGAAATTGGCCTCCGAAGCGCAGTTGATGGCGGCAACGTTCGGTCTGGATTGCGAAATCCTTGACCGCGAACGAATGACTCAATTGGGGATGGGTTCGCTGCTCGGGGTGTCACAGGGAAGCGCCGAACCACCGGCGATGATCATCCTTCGTTACACCCCCGCGGCAGCTTCTACAGCGGACCATTTGGCTTTGATCGGCAAAGGCGTCACATTCGATACCGGCGGAGTTTCCATCAAACCGTCCGACGGCATGGAGAAGATGAAGTACGACATGGCCGGTGGCGCGGCCGTGATCGGAGCGATGCGGGCTATCGCGCAATTCAAACCGCAGGTGACGATCACTGCGCTGATTCCCGCGGTGGAAAACATGGTCAGCAGCAGGGCGCAACGGCCCGGCGACATCGTAACTTCGCTCTCCGGCAAGACAATTGAGGTCCTGAATACCGACGCCGAGGGCCGGCTGATACTGGTCGACGCCATCACTTACGCGCTGCGGCTGGGCTGTACGCATATGGTAGATGCCGCGACGCTTACCGGCGCGATTGGGGTTGCCCTGGGCCACATCCACGTTGGAGCCTTTACGAACAACGAGCCATTCCTGGGAAAGGTGATGTCGGCGGCGAAGTCGGAGGGCGAACGGATGTGGCACATGCCGCTCGATGACGACTACAAAGACTACTTGAAGAGCGCCTTCGCGGACCTTCCCAATATCGGAGGCCGGTACGGCGGCGCAGTCACTGCGGCGATGTTTCTGAAGCAATTCACGGAAGATAAACCTTGGGTTCACTTAGATATTGCCGGAACAGCCTGGCTGGATGAGGCCAAACCATTCCTCTCGAAGGGGCCTTCCGGCGTTGCGGTTCGTACTTTTGTTAACTTGGCTACAAACTGGTAGAGTACTTTAGTCCTAATTCTCTGTAAGGTGTTGGGATTCTAACCCTTAGCGTTAGATTTGTCTAGCTATGTGTTTCGGAAGCTGGTAATATCTACGTTGACCCGATGATCCTTAACAAAGTTGCCTCCAAAACGGTACAGACCTTCTTCCGAAGTCTGATTGCTACCCTTCCTTTCGCTATTTCGGCGATTGCGCAGACACCTTGCAGCGTTAGCTTCATTCCCCAGAACATCACGATCCCGGCTTCGGCTGGATCAGGTAGTTTTGCGGCAAACGTAGCTGGCCTGGGAACCTGCCCCTTCACGGGAGTTGGGTCGCCTAGCGGATGGCTGACGTTGAACACAGGCAACGGCGCCAGCACAAGCAGTGGCAACATTGTCTATGGCTTTACGTTTGGCGCGAGTGCCGCACAGCCCAGAACAGGCGCAATCACTGTAGTAGGCGGCAGCACTTCTCCCGGTCTTTTCACCAACTACCTGATTCAGATCCTGCAAAAGGGGTCGGGCTCGGCGCAGATTTTCGACGACGTTCCAGCCACCCACACTTTTGTCGACTACATCAGTTTACTGAAGGGCTACAGTATCACCAGCGGATGCTCCGCCACGTCTTTTTGCCCGGAAGCGAACGTCACGCGGGAACAAATCGCTAAGTTCGTCATCCTGTCCATCCTTGGCACCGACAGTTTCACCTTCGTAACTACGCCGTATTTCGACGACGTCCCGGCCAGCAGCGTGTTTTTCAAGTATGTTCAGAAGATGAAGGAACTGGGAATTACCAGCGGCTGCTCGACGACTCCTGCACTTTATTGCCCTGCCAACACTGTGACGCGCGGACAGGCTGCGATTTTCCTGATGCGCGGCAAGTTTGGCGCCTCTGCTGCCAGTACCAATCTCTTGAACAGCACCACGCCGTACTTCACCGACGTGGCAAGCAGCGACAGTCAGTTCGCGTTTATCCAGAAGCTGAAGGATTACGGCATCACCAGTGGTTGCTCGACGACCGCATTCTGCCCTGGGAACCCGCTCACCCGTGGCCAGGCCGCGGTGTTGATTATCCGAGCGTTCTTCACGCAGTCGTTCGCGCTATAGGGCCGCAGCAGTTCGTTTCAAAAAAAGGAGGAGCCCATCGGGTGCTCCTCCTTTTTTTTGTTTTTCACCTACTAAAACATTTCCCTTTTCAAATGTTTTAAAAGCTGATATTATCTACAGCAAATGGGCTACCTACGTTTCCTCTTGCTAATGGGACTTGCGTCGATGGTCCCTGCGTTTTCACAGCTTTCTTTTTGCAGCCTCACGATCACACCGCAAAACATCGCCGTGGTGTCCGGCGGCGGCTCGGGAAGCGTGTCAGTCAAGGCTTCCGACCCCGGATGCGCGTGGGTTGCGCTGGGGTCCAACAGCGTCTGGATTCAGCAGACGTCGCCCACTGCGGCCGCTACCGGAAATGGGACGATCGCCTACACGGTTGCCGCGAATACCAATCCGACTCCGCGGTCTGGAACATTGACCTTGGTTCTGCTTGGTGCCACCTCGGTGAATCTGCAGGTCCAAATTCTGCAAATCGGCACCATCATCGCGCAGCCATTCAATGACGTTTCCGTCGACCATCCGTTCGTGGAATATGTAAACCAGATCCGGATCGCCGGGCTGACCAACGGATGCTCACTGTTTCCTCCGCTATTCTGTCCGGAGCGGAGCGTATCCCGCGGACAGGTGGCGGCCCTTCTCATCCGCGCCGCCTTGGGAAGCGACACTTTTGCGTATCCGAATCTTCCGTACTTTGAAGACGTGCCGCAGAATCATCCCTTCTTCAAGTACATTCAGAAGTTGAGAGAGTTGGCGATCACCAGCGGATGTTCCGCATCGCCGGCGCGCTATTGCCCCGACGCCGACGTGAGCAGACGGCAGATGGCGATCTTTCTGATTCGTGGGAAGTTCGGAAGCGTGTCCGCGAACGCCGGGTTCGGATTCACTCCCAACCCCTACTTCACCGACGTCGCTGCCGGAAGCGCCGAATTCCCATTCATTCAAAAGATGAAAGATTTCGGGATCACCTCCGGTTGCACCGTGGCGCAATACTGTCCGGGCAGTCCGATAAGCCGGGGTCAAGCTGCGGTATTCCTGGCGCGTCTGTTCCTTACGCCATACGCCATATATTGATTGGCTTTCAGCCTTCAATGGCGATGGCGTCAATTTCGACCTGCACATCGCGGGGGAGCCGCGCCGCTTCTACCGTAGACCGGGCTGGCGGGTTTTCATCGAAGTAACGGCCGTAGACTTCATTCATTTTGGGAAAGTCGGCCATGTTCTTCAAATAAACCGTAGTTTTCAGAACCTTCTTTAGGGAAGATCCGGCGGCTTCCAAAACGGCCGCCAGGTTCTGAAGTACGCGCTCGGTCTGGGCGGTGATGTCGCCCTCCACCATCTGATTTGTCGCCGGATCAAGCGGAATCTGGCCGCTGAGAAAAACCAGCCCATTATGGGCCACAGCCTGCGAATAAGGCCCGATGGCTTTCGGTGCGTTCTCTGTTGCGATGATTTGTTTCATGACTTCTGGAACCGCAGCGTGCCCGTAAGCTCCCGCACGCTGGCGATGTTTTCCTCCTTAAGAAATTCGTCGAGTTCCCGAGCGATCCGGACCGAGGAGCCGGGATCCCAAAAATTCGCCGTGCCCACCTGCACGGCTGTTGCGCCGGCGATCAGGAATTCGGCCGCATCTTCGCCGGTGGCGATGCCGCCCAGTCCAACGATCGGTATTTTGACGGCTTGCGCCGCTTCATAGACCATCCGTAGCGCAATCGGTTTGATGGCAGGCCCTGAAAGTCCACCGAAGCCTGCCCCAATCCGCGGCCTCCTGGTCCGGACGTCGATGGCGAGCGCGACAAATGTATTCACCAATGAGATGGCGCTTGCACCGGCATCCGCGGCGGCACGGGCCAGCGGTTCGATCCGGGCCACATTTGGCGAGAGTTTCACAATCACCGGGCGGCGGGCTATTTTCGTGATGCCACTCACCAGTTCGTTCAACAAACCCGGATCACTCGAAAAGAAGATGCCGCCGTGTTTGGTATTCGGGCACGAAACGTTCAGCTCATAGCCGGCAGGGCCGTCCGTATCGTCCAGAATGCGAACGATCTCCGAGTAGTCCTCCGGCTGATAACCGAACACGTTTACCAGGTACGGTGTGGCGATGCGCCTCAACGCAGGGACTTTGTCGCGGACAAACGCTTCCACCCCTATGTTCTGCAACCCTATGGAGTTCATCATGCCGCTGCCCGTTTCCCAAATACGTGGAGGCGGATTGCCGTCCATGGGCCGCCGGGAGATCCCCTTGACGACGAACGCACCGATCCCCTCAACGTCGGCCACGGAGGTGAATTCGACACCGTAGGCGAACGTTCCGGAAGCGGCGATGATGGGATTCCGCAGTGGGATGCCGCAGAGCGAGATCTGAAGGCGGATTGACGATTCCGTCACTGTCGATCAGGATACCAAGCCTGGACTAATGCTGTGTTGGAAAAGACCGATACTATACTGGGAATAGCAACAGTATTATTTTGGCAGGTTGTGGCAAAGAAACCCAGGTATCGTTCGCTTGCTTCGAAGTTCTCCATTTTCACCGGTTCGCTGGTGTTTTGGGTAGTCGCGGTCACGCTGTCCTACGATCTTCGGCAGGACAACGTCAACGTCTCCAAGGGAGTCTTGCTCTTCGTGGTGGTGCTGCTGGTAGCCGGCGCCATTGCGCGCATGACCATCCGCCTGCTGGCCCGTCCCCTGCTCTTGTTGCAAGCCGGAATCACCAATGTGCGGGAGGGCCGGCTGGAGCCGATCCAGATCAGCCGCACCGGCGACGAGATCGAATTTCTGGGCGACAGCTTCAACAAGATGATTGAGGCGCTGGCCTCGACGAAAAAAGAGCTGATGCAAAACCAGGAGCTGCTGGAAGACCGGATCAAGCAGCGGACCGGGCAGCTTGAAGTCGCCATGCAGAAGGCGTTGGCGGCGAGTCAGGCGAAGAGTGAATTCCTGGCGAATATGTCACACGAGCTGCGGACGCCGATGAACGGCATCCTGGGCATGATGGATCTGGTGCTGACCAGTCCGCTGTCGAGCGAACAGCGGGACCAGATGGAAACGGCGCAGGGATGCGCTTACTCCCTTCTGGCTGTGCTGAACGACCTTCTCGACCTCTCCAAGATCGAGGCCGGAAGGATGGTGTTGGACAGGGTTCCGTTCCGTCCGCGGGCATTGATGGAAGAGGCGATGAAATCGCAATCGGCGCTGGCCATGCAGCGCGGTGTTGCGGTGCGCATTGAGCTTGCGCCGGATCTGCCGGATGCGGTAATGGGTGATCCGTTGCGTCTGCGGCAGATTCTGGCAAACTTGCTGAGCAACGCGGTGAAGTTCACGTCTGAAGGATCCATCGTTCTGCGCGCGAGTTCCACGCCGGGTCCGGAGCCGCCGTGGAATACCTTTCAGATCGAAGTGATCGACACTGGGATGGGAATTCCAGCGGACAAGCTGCAATCGATCTTCGAGAAGTTCACACAGGCCGACAGCAGCATCAACCGCAAGTACGGCGGTACCGGACTGGGGCTGACCATCACGCGAGTGCTGGTGGCGATGCACGGGGGCGACATCAGCGTGGAGAGCGAGGTGGGCCGCGGCAGCACGTTCACCGTAATGCTTCCGTATGAATCCGCGCCGGCCGTGAAGACCGGACCTCATGCGGTGCTGGCAGCGCCGCAGTCTGTGGGGCCGGTGGATAGCGACGTGAATCCCGGTTCGATACTAGTGGTGGAAGACAATCTGGTGAACCAGAAGATGGTGTCCTCCATACTGCTGAAGCGCGGCTACCAGGTGCAGATCACCAGCAACGGCCAGGAAGCGATGCAGGCGCTGGAGCAGAAGGTGTTCCATTTGGTATTGATGGACGTGCAGATGCCAGTGCTGGATGGGCTGGAGGCAACGCGGCTGATCCGGAAGGATGCCCGGTGGGCGAACCTGCCGATCATTGCGATGACGGCGCATGCGATGAACGGGGATAAGGAAGGGTGCCTGGCGGCGGGGATGAACGCTTATATTTCGAAGCCGGTTCACTCGGCGCATCTGCTGAGTATTGTGGAAGAGTTCGCCTGCTTGAAGAAGTAGGGCGGGGCGGTTTCGCCGTTATGATACATCGGTTGAGTTCCTCGGCCGGTTTGCTATGCTCCTTCTGTAACTATGCAAGATAAAATCTGTGATCTTACAGAATCTTCGAAGATCCCGCATCTCGATATGGTTTGCGGCATGCGGCCGGAATCGCTTTCGGAGCACCAGAAGCCGCCTTACTCAAGATCGTCGGTCAGCGATTGAATAAAGGTCCAGACCTGTTCGAGATCGGCTTCGGTCGTCTTGATATTTCCAATCGCCAGCCGCAGCACGAACTTGCCGTTCAACACCGTGTGCGATAGAAACGCGATCCCGCTCGAGTTGATGCGGTCCAGCAGCGTGCGGTTCTGTTCTTCGGTGCCCTTATAGCGGAAGCAAATCAGCGAGAGCGGGACCGGCGCGGAGAGCTCGAACCGTTCATCGCTGCGGATGTCCTCGGCAAGTTCGTGCGCCCACGCGATGTGCGCGCGGATGAGATCGGCAATCCGTTCGCGGCCGAAGTAACGCATCACAAACCACAGCTTCAACGCGCGGAAACGGCGGCCGAGGGGAACACCGTAGTCCATGTAATTCAGCGCGCTGCTGTCTTCGGCGGTGCGCAGAAATTCGGGGACGAGCGAGAAAGCGCGGCGCAGAATATCCGGGCGGCGCGTGTAGAAGGCGCTGAGATCGATCGGCGTGAACAACCACTTATGCGGGTTGATCACCATGGAATGGGCGCGGCTGGTCCCTTCAAGGATGTGCCGCAGTTCGGGTACCACCGCGGCGGCCCCGCCGTAAGATGCGTCGACGTGCAGCCAGGCGCCGTACCGCTCGGCGATGTCCGCGATGGCCGGGATGGGATCGATGCTGGAAGTGGACGTGGTGCCCGCCGAAGCCACGATGCAGCACGGCTTCCGGCCTGCTGCGATGTCCTGTTCGATGGCTTGCGCGAGTGCGCCGGGAATCATGCGGAAATCGGCGTCCACCGCAATTTTGCGGACGTTGTCCTGGCCGATACCGAGCGCAATTGCGCCTTTCTCCACCGAAGAGTGCGCCTGCTCGGAGGTGTAGACGGTGAGGTTCGGAAGGCTGCCGCGGGTGCGGGCTTCCGGGTCGATGAATTCGCGCGCTGCGGCGATGGCGTGCATGGTGGAAATGGATGCCGTGTCGTAGATGATGCCAAAGAATTCTTCCGGCAAGCCCAGCCATTCGCGGAGCCACCCGAGCGTCACCTGCTCCAGTTCGGTGGCAACCGGGCAGGA
>JANYCV010000449.1 GCA_025360145.1 Acidobacteriaceae bacterium | reverse complement strand
GGTACCCAGGTTCACCAGCGCCGCGGCCGAGGTGGAATCAAGCTTTGCGGCCGTCTCGTACGCCTCAATCGCCTGCTCGATGGGTGCGCCTGCGTGCTCCAGGTCCAATCCTTTTTGAAACCAACGAAGGGCGTTCTCGCCCTCCAGTTTCTGGTCATTCCTGACCCGGTTCGGGAACGAGAGCAGCCGTTTCAGCTCCGTCCGATCAAAATTGAAGAGTAACTGTCCGGAGACGGGCTCCATGTGCTGACCGGAAATTTCCACCCGGATCCGCTTTCCGTCGGAAACCACCTTCAGTTCCTTCAACGGATCGGCGACGTCCCGCATCTTCTTGCGCAACGCCGAAAGCGCCAGCCGGATCGTGGCGGAGGGCACGCGGTCTTCGCGGAGTTTGATCAGAGTGCGGAGGGCAATCAGGTCGGAAAACGCGAATTGGCTCAGCGGGCGAATGAGGTCGTGCCTCTCCCATCCGCGGAGCTGGCGCTCGGAAATCGACAGCAAGCGCAGAGCTTCCTCTCGTGTGTAAACGTCCTTCGGAGCGAGCTCGGACACCGGATAGATTTTAGCATGCGCCTGCTAATGCCATAGCCCCGGGTGCCTCAGGTGCAATAGTGTACCAACTGGCGGGCGATGGGCAAACACCCCGCACGGACTCCCGCTTGAATCGCAAAGGCCCCGCAGAGAGTCGCCTGGGGCGTCCGGGCGTCCTTGACACAAGTGTTTTCCACAGCTCATACTGGAGTTGTCATGCAACTGAGTTTCAAGAAGGGCAGACTTCATGCCGGCCCCAAGCCGTTGCCCGGGAAGCTCTCTGAGTTGCGGGAAGGAGAAGCTGGGATCCTCGACAGGATTGAACTCCCTGAGGCCGTCTCCCAGCGGCTGATGGAATTGGGATTCATCCCGGGAACGTCCGTGACGGCAGCGCAAAGCGCGCCCGGCGGCGACCCCCGTGTTTTCAGGGTGGACGGTACCGAGATCGCACTCCGCAGGGAAACCGCGTTGCACCTCATTTTAAAACGGTAGGGATATGAGCGACTGCCACAGTTGCTCCATGGGTCCGTCCTTTCCGCCTCCGGCGGCAAAGCCGAATTCCCGTCATACGGTGGCGCTGGTGGGTCCGCCCAACGCCGGGAAGACCACCCTTTTCAACCGCCTGACCGGCTTGCGCCAAAAAGTGGCTAATTTCCCCGGAGTTACGGTGGAACAACACACGGGCCGCGCCAAAATATCCGCCCAGCGCGACGTGTTCCTGATCGATCTGCCGGGCATCTATAGTTTGAAACCGTGCTCGGAGGACGAGCGCGTCACGCACGACGTGGTGATGGGCACCATGCCAGGCACATCCAAGCCGGACGCGGTGCTGCTGATTCTGGACGCCACGAATCTGACGCGCCATTTGACACTGGCGGTGCCCATTCTCAGCCTGAACCTTCCGACTTTAGTGATTTTGAACATGGCCGACGATCTGCGCAGCCGCGGCGGCGAGGTGGATCCGGCGGCGCTGGCGGCGCAACTTGGCGCGCCGGTGGCTCTCATCAGCGCGTCGACCGGCGAGGGCGTCGAGAAGATTTTCCAGTTCCTCGAAGGCACGGCGGCGGCGGATCACCGGCGCAGCGAACCGCTGCTACAACTTCCTGTATTGCAGACAGTACCCAGATGCCGCCAGTGGGCGATGCAGGCCGGGCGCGGATCCTCCTATCAAGCGCCCGCTCATTCGGCGTGGACTAGGCGCCTCGATGCCGTATTCCTGCACCCCGTTGCCGGGCCCCTCGTCTTTCTATTGGTCGTCATCGCCGTGTTCCAAACCATCTTCACCGGAGCGAAGCCGCTGATGGACGGCGTGCAGAATCTGGTCACCAGTTCCGGCGCGCTCATCGCGAACGTCTTGCCGGAATCCATCTTCCGTTCGCTGCTGATTGACGGCATCTGGAAGGGCGTTGGATCGGTAATCGTATTTCTTCCGCAGATTCTGCTGCTGTTTCTATTCATCGGCGTGCTGGAGGATTCCGGTTACCTGGCGCGCGCGGCGCTGATTGCCGATCGCTCCATGCGGCGCGTTGGATTGCAGGGGAAATCGTTCATCCCGCTGCTTTCGGCCTATGCCTGCGCGGTGCCTGCGATTCTGGCTACGCGCACGATCGAGAACAAGCGCGACCGCATTGCCACGATCATGATTGCGCCGTTCATGACGTGCTCGGCCAGGCTTCCGGTGTATACGCTGCTGATCGCCGCTTTCATTGAGGATCGCCCGTTGCTGGGCGGCTTTCTGGGGATGCGCGCCACCACCATGCTGGGTCTATATCTGCTCGGGTTCCTTGCGGCATTCGGAACCGCGCGGCTGCTGAAGTCGTCTGTTTTGAAGAGCGAGCAAACGCCGTTTCTGCTGGAGATGCCGCCGTACCGCTGGCCCACCCTGCGTTCGCTGGGGTTGCGCCTGTATGATCGCGCCAAGGTGTTTCTCCATCGCGCCGGTACCGTAATCCTGGTGGTCGCCGTGGTCCTGTGGGCGCTCGGGTCGCTCCCGCTGGAAAACGGAAAACCGCCCGCCATTGAGAACAGCATCGTTGGAACGATCGGCAAGACGGTGGAACCGTTGATCGCGCCGCTGGGGTTCAACTGGAAGATCGGCGTGGGTCTTATCACCTCCATAGCGGCACGCGAAGTGATTGTGGGTACGCTGGGCACGCTTTACGGCATGGACAGCAACACGCAATCCGTGGGATTACAGCAGGCGCTACAGAAAGACTTAACGCCAGGGGCAGCGGTCGCACTGTTGATCTTTTTCGCCTTCGCGATGCAGTGCATGTCAACCATCGCCGTGGTGCGCCGGGAAACAGGCGGATGGAGTTGGCCCGTCGCGCAATTCGCCTACATGACGTTTCTGGCCTACCTCGGCGGGTTCATCGCCAATCACGTGATGTCGGGCGCCGGACCATCGGCACTCGCGCTATTTCGATAGCGAACTCCGCAATTCCGTTCGCGTGATACCCTGAAGGTTCAATCCAATCATGCAAAACGTCTTGATCATCGGCTCTGGCTGCGCGGGGAGCACTGCGGCAATTTATACGGCGCGGGCTAATTTAAAGCCCATGGTAATCGGCGGCCACGAACCGGGCGGGCAACTCTCCATGACCACCATGGTCGAGAATTTTCCAGGCTTCCCGGAAGGCATCAACGGCCCGGACCTGGTGGACAACATGCGCAAGCAGGCCGAACATTTCGGCGCCGGATACGTCCACGGCTCGGTGATTGAGGCCGATCTTTCGAAGCGGCCGTTCCGCCTGAACATCGAAGGCGATTGGATGGAAACGCGCACGCTGATCGTTGCCTCGGGCGCGTCGGCGCGCTGGCTGAATCTGCCGTCCGAACAGAAGTTGATCGGGCACGGCGTGAGTTCCTGCGCCACCTGCGACGGTTTTTTCTACCGCGATAAGAAGATCATCGTCATCGGCGGCGGCGACTCGGCCATGGAAGAGGCGAACTTCCTGACCCGTTTTGGATCCGAGGTTTCGCTGATTCATCGCTCGGAGGTCTTCCGCGCTTCAAAAATCATGTTGGACCGCGCCCGGGCGAATCCGAAAATCAAGTGGCTGCCGAACACGGTGGTGGAAGAGGTGTACGGCGTGAGCCAGAACCTGGTGACCGGCGTGCGGCTGCGCAACCTGAAGACAGGCGCGATCCGGGACCAGGACGTGGAGGGCTTCTTTGTCGCAATCGGGCACATTCCGAACACGAAGGCGTTTATCGGCCAGTTGCATCTCGATCCGGACGGCTACATTCTGTCGGCAGGCGGGGCGCGCACCAATATTGCAGGCGTATTCCACGCGGGTGATGTGCAGGACCGGACGTATCGCCAGGCGATCACCGCGGCCGGGGCCGGCTGCATGGCCGCGATGGAAGCGGAGAAGTTTCTGGAAGCTGAAGGGCACTGAGGGAACGGACCCACTGGAGAGCGGCATTGCGGCTCCGCACCCAACGGTTGATCCCCCCGTGTCTCCAAAACCCGCAGAATTTTCGACTGCAGCGTGGGGAGCGGGTCGCCAATCTCGTCGAGGAAGTGCGTGCCCCGGTCGGCTGCCTGGATCATTCCTACCTTTTCCCGATACGCCCCGCTGAAGGGCCCTTTGCGAAAATCGGCGGCGCATTCAATTCTTCGGCCGCCCAGCGGCTTCGAGTGGAATGGACGCGCCGCCGCAGTTCCACCGGACTGAAGAGTTTTGCGACGAGGCGCCGCGCTTGATGAGACAACCCGCGGCCCCGCGCGGATCGACGGGTGTTGCCCTCTGGTCTCTTGTGCCCTAAACTCCATTCCATTCAGGGACGCACCGCCCTGGCCTTGTTCTGCGCCTCGGGGGAGCGCCGCGCGCTACTGAGACTGAAGACCGTAGATGGCGCGAAGGTGCTCGAACTCCCGGAGAGCATCTGCGGCCTTCGTATACTCGCCGAGTGAACGGCAGGTACGATAGATCCGATACTGTATCGAAGCCTCGCGCGGTGCTAGCTTCGCCGCATACTCCAAGGCTCGCAAAGAGTCTCGGGGGCGATCGCGCTCGGCATAGATTCGGGCTGCCAGCTTTTGGCCCGAGAGATCGCGCGGGTTCGTCGACAGCGCCTTCTCTGTAATGGCGAGTGCGGAAGCCGAGTGCCCGGCTGCCAAACGGAGGCGCGCCAACCCGATTTGAGAGCGTGGCAGAGTCGCCGACGAATGGTATGCCTCCTCTGCTTCCTGGGTGCGGCCGAGACGCTCGAGACAGCTTCCTAGAAACGACTGTGCCTGCACGTAGCCGGGATTCCGCTCCAGAGCCTTCCGAAACCAGCGGGCAGCCTCTTCGGGATCGTCGAGCTCGGTATCGTAGTGTCGGCCGAGATAGTAGTAGGGGCTGAAGTCATCCGGGTTACGGCGGATCGCCTCCGCCATTTGACCGCGAAAGAGAAGATACTGGCCGGCCACATAATAAGCTACCCCGAGTGCTTTCGCTTCTCCGGTGTGGCGGAGAATTCGAATGGCTTTGTTCGGGTCATTGCGCATGATCGCAAGAATGCCCAACCAAAGCGGCCGGGCTGAGGGATCGAGGGACTCGGCGGTGGCCGTGGCTCGGTCCGACTCCCCGGAGAGTAGGGCCTCGCGGATTGCCTGCGTTGCCGGCGTGGGCGCCGGAAACAGAGGGATGAGTTCGGGTACCTGCGCAAAAGCTACGGTTTGGCACACTACAATGAACGTTATGCAGCGGGCTTGGCTACTAACAGTGTTCACGGCAATTAGTTTTCCAGTATACTCCCAGTTTCTTCCCGATCTGCAGGCAAAGACCCCCGAAGAATACGATGCCTATCTGGATGTGCTGGATGGGCCGGTTCTCGACAAGGGCGTGGCGTTTGAGCACGCGTTTCCGGCGTCAACGCTGCTGCTGCCCGTGTACGAACTGATGTCTCGCGAATGGAGATCTCGCGGTGATGCCGCGCGGGCAATTGAGGCGGCCGAGCACGGTTTGGCGATCGCACCGGACTATGTGCCGCTGCTCGTGGAACTAGCGGACCTGTTGGCGAACGGCTCGACGAACCTGGATGCCGCCGCGACAGCGGCCCGGCGGGCATTGGCGTTGCTTGAGACCCTCAAGGCGCCCCGGCGAGCCGGCATCGAAGAGTGGACCGCCGCGGTATCCAGGTTGAAAGCGCGGGCGCGAGGCGCACTGGGATTGGTTTTATTCAAGAGGGACGACGTAGCGGGAGCCGTGAAGGAGTTTGAAGCCGCACTGGCCGAGCCAGTCACACAAGACCCGTCGTTGCACTACCGGCTCGGCCGGCTCTATGCGATCACCGGCCGGACAGCCGAAGCGCGAAGCCAACTGGAAGTGGCCGCCCGCCGAGGCGAGAAAATACTCCGCGAGCGGGCGAATGCGGCGCTGGAGGAACTCCGTTAGGGTTCTAGAAAATGTACTTCAACCCAAGCTGGATATTGCGCGGGGAATTGGCCTGCCCTCCGATCCTGCCGAACGTCGCCGGTGCGTTGATGTTGGCCGCCGGCGCACCGAAAACAACACGATTAAAGATATTGAAGAACTCCGCACGGAATTGAAGCCGGTGAGCCTCATGAATCGCGATGTCCTTCAGCACGCTGAAATCCTCGTTAAACAGCGCGAAGTTTCGGACATTGGGCAGAACGGGGGGCGCGTTGCCAAGCGTGAATGGCGCCGGTTGCGAGAATGCATTGATGTCAAGATAACGGTCGCGCGCGGGATCGAAACTGCCGCGCGAAATGTTGCTGCGCGCCGGCGTGCCCAGGACCACGTTGGGGCGGTTACCGCCGTTCAAAAGCGGGATTACGCCACCGCCGCCCACTCCGATCGGAGTTCCGGAGGCATAGCGTTGGATTGCATTGACCTGCCAGCCCCCAGTGAGAATGTTCAGTCCGCGGCCACCGCTTGAAAGGAACCGCTTGCCTTTGCCGAACGGCAATTCATAACCCCACGCCAACACCAGATTTTGCGGAACGTCGAAGCCTGCCAGCCGTTTTTCGATGCGCCTGTTGCTCGTGTCCAGCGGCCGCGAACCTGCGGCGTCGTCCCCCAGTCCGGTATAGCCTCCACCGCTCACCAGACTCTTGGAAAGTGTATAGGCTGCCAGGAAATTGATGCCCGACGAGTGACGTTTTTGGAGCCGCATCTGCATGGAGTTATAAGTGCTCCAGCCGATGGGTTGGTAGAGATTGCGAATGTCAGCGTACTGCGGATACGGCCTCAATGCCTGCGAGACCGATCCCGTGAATCCCGGGTAAGGCGCCCCGGCTCCAGCCGCGCGCGCCGCTGCCGAGTTGATGTCCGCGTTGAGTGTGTTCCCGAGGCCCAGATACTTAAAGTCAACCTGATTCAGGTTCTCCAGACCCGAAGGCAGCGCCGTACCCTTCTGGCCGACGTAGCCGATATCGAGCAGGAATTGACCAGGTAATTCGCGTTGCAGGTTCAGAGTCCAACTGCTCATGTATCCCGGTTTTCCGGCTCCGGGATTCATGAACTCGATCACCCCGCCGTTAACCAATGAAGGATTCGTAGTGGGAAGGGTTCCGGTAAACGCCGGAAGTCCGTTGTCAAGAATTAGCGCGGGAACGCGTCCGGAAGTTACTTGCGGGAAGTTCTGCGTGAAGGAGAACCCGCTCGAAAACAGACCGGATTGACGGCCCACACTGGAAGCGTTAGTGGGCGAATAGAAGATGCCAAACCCTGTCCGGATCACCGTTTTCTCATTCACCATATAAGAGATTCCCACCCTTGGAGAGAATCCACGCAGGTAGGTCGGCGTCAAAAGTTCGCCCGGTTTGATGAATTCGAGAGCGCCCAGCCGTCCACCAGCGCCGGGGTTGGGAAGGCTCAGGTTCAGCCGCGATTGCCGGCTATCGGCTTCGCGGACGACGGTGGGTATCTCGTGTCGCAGTCCCACCGTAAATGTCAGCTTGCGGTTCAGCTTGAACACGTCCTCCACGTACCATGCATAATATTGGTTCCGCATGCGCCGCAACGGAGCGGGAATCAACCTCTGCGCGGAAAACACCTGGCCCAGCAGAAGGCTCGCCCACCCATTCCCCTGCTGGGCGGAATTGGGGGAGCTAAGATCCGCCGTTGAGAGCGGATTGAAAGCGTAAGCGCCGCTTAACCCGCCGTTGACGGTGCCGGCGAAGTTGTCGTATTGGAAGAACCTGAAATCGATACCGGCCTTGAGTTGATGGCGGCCCTTGACCCAAATAAGATTGTCGATAAAGCTGAAGTTCCGGTTTTGAGAAGGATCGTTCGGCTGCTGATCCGAATTGCCCAGAGCCAGTGCGCCATAGGTGTTTGTGACGTTGAAGACCGGAAAGCCCGGGGAGTCGGCCGCCACGCCCGGAAGCTTATAGGTCTCGTTCCCGCGTCTGGTGTCGCGCTGGCGAATCGGATTGCTGGCGGTATAGCCGAATCCAAAGTGGTGCAACAGATCCGGCCGGATCGAATAGTCGTAGCTGCCGCGGAGCCCCACACCGTTCACCGGATTGAAGCTCCAAAATCCGATTGGGGTTGACGGTCCTAATGGCGAATAACTCGGGCTGTAGGTGGAAGCCCGCCAGAAAGCCACGCTGACGCGCTGGTTGGAAGTGATGATTTGATCTCCCTTAAGGGACCACGAATAATCTTTGATCGGGTTCGCAGTTCGGTTCAGGAAGTTGTTGAAATAGCCCGGGAAATCCGGTTTGGGAATCAGTGGGGTCACGTTTTTGGCAACGCTGGAGAAGCGGTTCGCGGAAATAATGTTACCGGGGAATGGAGTTCGAGCGCCGTCGGGCGTGGTCGTGGCCGGATCGAAGATTGGGATCATTGCGCCGCCCGCATCGCGGTAACCGGAGAAATCGCCCCGTAGGAACGCCTCCGGTGGCAGGCTGACGAAGGTTCCATTCGCAGCCGGTTGATTGCGCAGTCCTGTGTAGTTGAAGTTGAAGAACGTCTTGTCCTTGCCGTTGAACAATTTTGGAATCAGGACCGGCCCGCCGAACGAACCGCCGTACTCATTGAATCTCACGCGCGGCCGGGCGACGGCGAAGAAGGGACGCGCATCCAATTTGTCGTTGC
>JANYCV010000447.1 GCA_025360145.1 Acidobacteriaceae bacterium | reverse complement strand
CCCCCGCAATCTGTGACGCGTGTCGTTCCGTCAGTAGTTCGACGCCCATTCTGGCATCGTACCCGATTTCCCTGTTTGGTTCCGGCTATGCCGGGTTAGGATTAAGCGTGGATCTCCACCGCTGAGCAAATTGCGGATGCGATCTTAGACAGCGGCAGAATATGATCCACCGCGCCCACTTGGACAGCTTCGCGCGGCATTCCGTAGACCACGCAAGTGGCTTCATCCTGGGCAATAGTCCGGGCCCCAGCCAGTTTCATTTTTAGCAGCCCGTTCGCTCCGTCCGAACCCATGCCCGTCAGAATCACGCCGAGCGCGCCACTACCGGCCACGTCCGCGACGGATTGAAACATTACGTCTACCGATGGCCTTTGGTAGCAGATTCTGGGACCCGTTTTCACGTCCACCCGGAGACAGGACCCGCTCCGGCGAAGCATCATGTGAAAGTCGCCCGGCGCAATCAGGGCCTGGCCGGGCAAGACCTCGTCACCGTCTTCCGCTTCCTTCACCCGCACTTTGCAAAGCTTGTTGAGCCGCCCGGCAAAGGCGCGCGAGAACACGGCCGGGATGTGCTGCACAATCAAAATCGGCGGACTATCCTCCGGCATCTCTTCGAGCACCACGCGAATAGCCTCGGTGCCGCCCGTCGACGCGCCAATCGCGATCACCGCAGCGGAAGACTTGCGCAGGCAGTTCACTGGTTTTGCGGCAACCGCACCGGCGGCCGGCGGCGGCGCTGGCGCATATACCCTGGATTTCGCGGCCGCCCGAACCTTGTTGGCGAGAACCAAACGCAACTCCCCCACTGAGTAGGGTCCGCCGGGCTTCGCCAGGACTTCAACGGCACCGTGCGACATCGCATCCAGCACCACCGAACACGACGAGTGTGCCAGCGAACTGATCATGATGACCGGCGTCGGGCGATAGCGCATCAGTTTCTTCAGAAAACTCAGCCCGTCCATCCTCGGCATCTCAATGTCCAAAGTCACTACGTCCGGACTCAGCGCCAGAATCTTGTCTCGTGCGACGTATGGATCGGGAGCGGTGCCAACAACTTCAATGTCTTCCTCCGAAGAAAGCGCTTCGGATAGAATCTTCCGCACAATCGCGGAGTCGTCGACAATCAGTACCCGGATTTTTCGGCTCATGGCTTCGGGCGGAGATCCATGGCAAGCGCGATGCCGCCCATTTCCAGCTCGAATACACGCCGAACCGCCTGATCCGGTTGCGCCTCTTCCGCGCCGGTGATCTCAGGGCTCGACAACTCGAAATGGCCGTCTTTCTTGTAGTTACTCAATACCGAACCACAGATCATATTGGCCAGTTCGCAAACCACCGCCTCCATGCGCGAGCGCGATACGTCCGCAACTTCCTCCCCCAGAAAATTCGCCGCTATAGCCCATGCTGCGGATAAATCCAGCATGGTATGAAAGACGCCATTTGCGTCCCCTCGAAACGTCAATCGGGCCGAGATCCGCTCCTCGCCGGCCGGCATTTCCTCCAGAGGCCCCATCACCCCAAAAAAACACATCGTCTCCAGAGTGTAGCTGGTCGCCGCTTCGAGCATTGCCTCCAGTTCCACACAGACCGCAACGTTATCCATGGGTTTCTCCTAGCGCCATCTCCAGTTCATAACGCAGAGTCTCCGGAGCAAACGGCTTTCTCACGTATCCCTTGGCTCCGAGTTCCAGCATCCTCGTCCTTCTTGAATCGGTCGAATCCGTCGATACAACCACCACGGGTACGCTTGTCAATTCGGCGTCGTTTGCCAGTTCCCGCAGCAACTGTTCGCCGTCCATGATCGGCATATTGATGTCGCTCAGGACGATATCTACCCGCTGTTTCCGCAATAAAGTTAACGCTTCCATTCCGTTAGAGGCATGGACACAGGACACCACATCGAGACCCGAAAGTTGAATAATCCGTCCGATGAATGATCGCATGGCTGGCGAATCGTCGACAATCATAATACGCAACGACATTACATACCTCCCTTTGCGGCCGGCACCGCCCCAACTAACTCGCGGTCGGCTTGAGCACCTTCACGCACCCAAAGTTTTCCCGTGCCCACTTCCAGCTTTACGGTGCGGGATACCGAGCCTCCCATCTCTTCTCCGTGGATCAGAATGCCAGCCTTCCACAAAATCTTCCGGGCGCTTAGCTGATTGCGCTTACCGATGTTGAAGACACCGCCGTCGTCCATTACTTGCGCACCGCCTACCAGGCGGACAATCAGGCGCTTCTTCTCGGCGCCTTGTTGAAATGCGCGGTTGAACAGAAGCGGGATTCCAGTATTAGCGAACATATAGGGATTGCTTTGCGTTCTTGCCGTCACGATGTTCGATTCCGGCAGCATCAGATGGAGCATCCCGCCAACGCGGGAAACACGATCGTGAACGGTCACCGCGATACAAGAACCCAGGGCATAGGTAACCAGCACTGCTTCCGGGTCATTGCTCACCGCACAGTCGGCGATCCCAATTATTTGAGTGAAGCTCATATGGCTCTCCGCTTGATTGACGATCCACTTACCGGTTTCTGATATACAGCCGGCTTGACGTACTGAAGATCATGCCGGATTGCGGTCAAGCTCTCCGCATGACCCACAAAAAGATATCCCCCTGGTTCCAAACAGGCGCCAAGCCGGTTGACAAGATTCTCCTGGGTTTTCTGGTCGAAATAGATCATGACATTACGGCAAAAAATGGCCTGATATGCCACCGAATCCGGAAACGAATCCATGAGGTTCACGCGTCGAAAGTCGATCTTCGCGGCTAAGTCCGGCTTCACCCTGTAGAAGCCTTGCGATCTTCCCTCTCCACGCAGGAAGAATCGACTCAGCCAGGCGGGAGGTAACTCCGCCACGCGCTCGGCACTATAAATCCCCTTGCGCGCCACCGCCAGCACTCGCGTGGAAATGTCGCTCGCCCGGATGCAAACGTCCGGCGTCCGGCGCTGGCCAAGTTCGTTGCATAAACTTAATAGAATCGAATAGGGCTCTTCGCCGGTGGAACTCGCCGCACACCAGATATCCAACTTCGGCCGGTCCAGATACACCGGCAGCACGGTTTCCGTCAGGAACTGAAAGTGCTGCTGCTCCCGAAGGAAGCTGGTGTGGTTCGTTGTCAAGGAATCGATCATCGCAGTCAGTGCTTCACCGGTGCTGTCGCTCGAGACATGGCGGAAATACTCATCAAAAGATGAGAATCCGCCCCCGCGAATATGCTTGCCAAGCCGTGAAGAGACCAAACGCTCTTTGCCCTGGCGCAGATCGAGCCCGAACTTTTGATACGCCAAGTCCCGAATCAGCTCAAAGTCCCGCGGCTTCAACTCCGGAATGTCTGCCACCATTGTGATTTCCTTTTGCACTGCCTTAGCTCCGGAATACGCCTTGCATATCGAGAATCAGGCCAATCCGCCCATCGCCAAGAATCGCGCCGCCAGCCACCCCCGATACGCCCTGGAACATTTTCCCGAGGCTCTTGATAACCACTTCCTGTTTACCTAACAGTTCGTCGACCATCAGGCAAAACGGTCTGCCGTCGTGCTCGGCGACAATGAAAACCGCCTCCTCGGGCTTGGTCGAACGCGGCTCGACACCGAAGCGCTCGTACAGCCGGATTACAGGCAGCAAATTGTTCCGCACCATCAGAACCTCCGCCCGCCCTTCTACCGTCGACACCATGTCGGGGGTGGGCCGCAGCATTTCCCGCACCGCAAATATCGGAATGATATAACGCTCTTTTCCAACGCCAACCACCAAACCGTCGATGATTGCCATGGTCAATGGAAGCTTAAGCGAGAACATCGTTCCCCGCCCGGCCGTAGACTGGATGTCCACGCTTCCGCGCAGTTTTTGAATCTGTTTCTTCACCACGTCCATGCCGACGCCGCGGCCGGAGACATCGCTCAAAATTTCCGCCGTCGAGAAACCTGGTTGAAAAATCAGATTGAAGCACTCGGCGTCCGCTAAATTGACGTTGGCTGCGATGAGGCCATTCTTCACGGCCTTTGCAAGAATCTTGGTTCGATTCAATCCTTGTCCATCGTCTGAAATCTGAATGACGATTTGTCCAGCCAAATGAAAAGCGCGCAGTTCAATCCGGGCGATTGGATTCTTTCCGGCAGCTTCGCGAACTTCGGGGCTCTCGATGCCATGGTCCACGGAATTGCGGATCATGTGCATCAGCGGGTCCGCCAGTTCCTCGACAATCGTCCGGTCCAACTGCACTTCCTCGCCGAAGGTTTCCAGTTGCGCCTGTTTGCCAAACTTGCGTGTGAGATCCCGCACCAGCCGCGCCATTTTTTGAAACAGAGGCCCGATGGGAACCATCCGCATCGACATCGCGGTACGCTGCACCTCCTCGGTAATTCGCGCAAGCTGGGTAAGATTCCGCACCAGTTGCGGCTTCTGGCTGTTGGCAAGATCCGGATCGTGACGCACCACGGACTGGGCGATCACCATCTCGCCCACCATGTCGACCAGATAGTCCAGTTTTTCGGTATCAACCTTTACCGAACGGCTTGCCGTGGATCGCTTTGATCCGGCCGGCGGATCGGCGCCTGGTCCGGCCGATAGCGCCGCAGCCCGCGCGACCACTTCTTTCACCATCGGTCCCTTCTTCGACGACGGCGGAGCCTCAATCTCTTCCAGATCCAGATCCAGATCCAGATCCAGATCCAGCGGAATAGGCTCGGTTTGCGCCGGCCCTCCGCCTTTACCCGCTTCGAGAACCCGGAGCAGCAGTTCTTTGTTACGGCAAATTGCCTCGGGTACTTCGGCAAACGGAGATACTTCCAGGAACTTGATCCACCGGTTCAGATAATCGGTGCTCTCCAGAACTACATCGATCACGTGCGGAGTGATCGCCAGACGGGACTCACGGGCGTGGTCAAGCAACGTCTCCACTTCGTGCGCTACCTGTTGAACGTATTCCAGTTCCAGAAAACCAGCCAAACCCTTAATCGTGTGGAAGCTTCGGAAAATGGAGTGAATCGCCTCCATGTCGCTGGCGTCCTGTTCGAGGGCCAATAACAACCCTTCGATCGAGTTGAGATGCTCTCTCGACTCCATCACGAAATCACCGATCAGTTCCCGATCGAGCGAAAGCTTCCCCGGACGTTCCGCATCCGGATTCGGAGCATTTCCCGCCGACAGCAGTGCCTCCTGCAACCGAGAAATCCCGTCTTCCAAACACTGTCGCGTCTTTTCCGATGTACCCGGATCGGCAGCGGATCCGGCGACTTGTCCAGCCACCTCCCGGGCAAGAGAGGCGATATCGCGCTGACCGTGGGCGTCCGCCGCTTCCGACAATGCGGTCAACGCTTCGGACCACTGCCGGCTATCCGTTTTCTGTTCGCCATTCATGAGAAATTGCATAGCGAGAGCTTCTACTCGCTGTTCGATGGCGGCCCGGGCGGATGGAGGACTAAGGGTTTCTGACATGTTGATTTCGTCTACTCGGCCTGATGATTTAGAATCGCTTCAATGCCGTGGATCTCCTGCGCGGAAACAACATGGTCGATATCGAGCAGGATCTTGACCTTGCCTTTCACCTTTGCCATTCCGAGCAGGTACGGAGTACTGACGCCGCGGCCGAAGTCCGGAGTATCCTGAATGTCCGCCTGAACCAAATTCAGAACCTCACAGACCTCATCGACGATGATCCCCACCTGGCTCGCCGACTCTCCCTGCAGCTGCACCACGATAATGCAGGTTCGCTGCGTGTACCCGGTTTCCGGCAGGCCGAACTTCAGCCGCAAATCGGTAACCGCAATCACTTTGCCGCGCAGGTTGATCACACCCTTCACATCAGGCGGCGTTTGCGGAACAGTGGTGATGTGCTGTATGCCCATTATTTCGCGCACTTTCAACACCTGAATGGCATATTCTTCCCGAGCCAGCAGAAAAGTGAGATACTTTCCGGCCCGAACTTCCGTTTCCGCTTTGCGGGTATCTTCAAGTACATTTCCAGCAGACGCCTTCATGAAATCTCTCCTTTGCTGTCTCGTTGTTATTTCTTGAGTTAGGTCGCAACCGGTTCGTGAACGTTAAGTTGTAGCCTCGGCCTCATACTGTCCTTCTGCGCAGCAAGACAGATTTGAATATGGATGCGCTCCCCGTCGAGATCGAACGGGACGACGCTCCAGTCGAAAGTGCCCACGGTTCTCGAAGCGAAGTTCCGCCCAAAGATGACGGTCGGAATGCTCATTCCCATCGGCCCCAGATCTTCTTCCAGCAGGGTTTTCACGTTGCCGATAATCATGTTGGTTATTTCGGCGACGGCGTCCAGGACGTCTTCATTCACGGCGGTGTATTCCGCCATCAAAAACTGTGAGGATATCTTGCAGGCGAAAGCGGCGGTGCAGGAGACGCTTCCCGTTCCAACCCAGCTTCCGGCGAGGCCGATAAATGAGAGAATCCCGTCGCCGGCCGGCGGAGAAGTCTTATCGACATAAGCATCGCATTGCTCAAGCTCGATGCCCAGCATGGTTGAAAATACGGCGTTCGTAGAGTCACGGACGATTTTGACGAGATGATCGTGGTCTGGAATCATGGAGTTAGTGCACTGCGGCTCTAGATGAGGCCGGAGAGCTTCTCCTTAATCTGTTCTGCTGTGAATGGCTTGCGAACGTATCCGGAGGCGCCAAGCTGAACCGCTTCCATCACCTTGTTCTGGCTACCCTCGGTTGTGATCATCACGATCGGCACGTGCTGCCACTCGGGCATCGCGCGCACCTGGGTAAGAAACTGCAGGCCGTCCATGTTCGGCATGTTGATATCGGAAAGAATCAACCCCACCGTACTTTTGGTCTTCAGCGTTGCAAGGGCTTCAATGCCATCACCTGCTTCAAATACCTCGCCAATGGGAACTTCCGCCTGGCGCAGTACACGCTGCAGGATTTTGCGAATTGCAGCCGAATCGTCAACAATTAATACATCCAAGGTGCCGGGGCCTCCTTGCCCTTACTAAGAAAACATATCGGTTCGGGAGGCTGGGACTTTAAGCGGAAGAAGCGAGGGATGTCCGGCGGAAGTTAGCCGAGCCTGGCAATTACAGCTTCAGTCATCTGCTGCGTGGTGCTTGCGCCGCCGAGATCGGGCGTGCGTACGTTTCCTTCGGCCAGGACGGCCGCAACCGCTCTCTCGATGGACCTGGCCGCTTCCTTCTCTTCCAGATGATCCAGCATCATGAAGGCGGAGATAATCGCAGCAAGCGGGTTCACGATTCCCTTTCCGGCAATGTCCGGAGCGGATCCGTGTACCGGCTCGAACATCGACGGATAACGGTGCCGCGGATCGAGGTTGGCGCTGGCGGCGAGTCCGATACTTCCAGTAACGATGGCGGAGATGTCGCTCAAAATGTCGCCGAACAGATTCGAAGCCACCACCACGTCGAAGCTTTCCGGGCGCCGGATGAAGTTCATGGCGGCTGCATCCACCAACAGCGATTCGGTCTCAATGGACGGAAACTCTTCGGCCACTTCCTTGAATACGCGGTCCCAGAGAACCATGCTGAATCCTTGCGCGTTGGACTTGGTGATGGACGTCAGTTTCCGCTTTTTGTCGCGGCGTCCGGCGAGCTCGAAAGCAAACCGGATGATGCGCTCGCAGCCGTGGCGCGTAAACACTGCGGTCTGAATCGCCACTTCCTCAGGCTTGTGGTGGTGAACGAAACCGCCCACCTGCGCATACTCCCCTTCGGTGTTTTCGCGAACCACCACCATCGATATGTCGCCGCCCTTCTTGCCTGCTAGCGGGCTCTGGACGCCTGGAAACAGGAACGCCGGCCGCACGTTGGCATATTGATCGAAAGTGCGCCGGATGGGCAGCAGCAGACCGTTCAACGTGATATTGTCCGGGATGTCGGTGTGGCCGATGGCGCCCAGCAGGATTGCCGCGAACGGCCGCAACAGCTCCAGGCCGTTTGCCGGCATCATGCGGCCGTGGTGGAAGTA
>JANYCV010000431.1 GCA_025360145.1 Acidobacteriaceae bacterium | reverse complement strand
CCCGGTGCAATCAGTTTCCGGCCGCCGGAGAATCCGAGCATAAGGTGCGGCTCGATGAATCCCAGCGTGATGTGCAGATCGGCGGCGATAAATCGCTCGTCGATGTACACCGGCGTGCCGGATTGGGTTTTGCCCAGCGCGCGGTGTTCGGAAAGTTCGCGGGCGTTGTGGTTGACCACGCGATAAGTGTTGGCGATGTCCGGACCCAGAATTTCCTGGATCTCGGCGTCGGTGGCCGGGCGGTGCAGGCCTGTCGCAATCAGAATGGTGATGGCGTCCTTGGCGATGCCCGCGCGGTGCAGCCGTTCCAGAATAGGCGGCAGGACTTGGCGGTTTGGCGCCGGCCGCGTGATGTCGCAAACCGAAATAGCCGCCGAGCTTTTGCCTTTCGCGAGATCGGACAGGGCCGGGCCGGCGGTGGGCGCGTCGAGGGCGGCTTCAAGTGAAGCGGCAGCGTCCGGCAGCGGTTCCGCCGAGCGGGCTTCCAGAATCTGATAGTTGAAGTTGGCGGGTAGACCCAGTGAGATGCCGGTCTTTCCGTAGGCGAAATTCATTCTCATACGGCTAAACGTAACACAATTGCAGGATGTCCGAGTAAGTGGCGATGCAATTGCTCAGTTAAAGCCAGGGAAGTCTCAGGTTCTTATGGTAGTCTCAGCGTTCATTCTCGGATTCATCATTTTCGGGCTGTTTTTGGCGATGATTGCCTCGTCGCCGAAAGCGGATTAAGTTTCAGTCAGTCCGTTCGCGCCACAGCACCGTGGATTAATTTCACACATTGCCCAAAAACTGGCTGAACGCGACTGCAGTGGTATGGGTTTGTTCTTTCCCTGCCGCCGGGAAGTGGAAGGACGGCTACGCAATCGAAAGAGCCAGCGGGATGCACTTGCACCAGCTCCACCGGGCCACGGCTTTCGCTCCCCGCACCAGCAAAAACGTCATCGAAGTTGAGTTGTTCGCGGAGTCGCGACCGGTTCTCCGATTTGGAACTCGAAAGATCATCGTCCCGATCTGAAGCAGATGGTGGCGGGCATGGTGCTGGACCAGAACGGCAATCCGGTTCCCACTGTGGAACGGTTGCAGCACCGGTTCGGAACCGGATCGGTCTGCATCGTTGCCGGCCGGGCGATGATCAGTGCCGAGACCCTGGCGGAAGTGGAACCGCGGGAGTGGCAGTACATCCTCGGCGTGCGCCAGCCGCTATACGGAAGTGCATCCCAAACGCGCGCACCGCGATCTCATTCGTAAACTACTTTTCGGCTTGAAAAAAGTTTTCCAGCGGCGTAGTCGAATGCCGGAACGACAAAGCAAAAGTCCACACACGCACGATGAGGAAACCCCACGGGCTTCGAACCTTCCGAGTCACAGGCCAGGCCGTGTGTCACTCACTTGGCAAGTTTCCCGAACCCGAACTCATCCACGGATTCTTTTGACGAGCCAGTTTTGACAATCAGGACGAAGCGTTGACGCTCGCGCCGAAACTTCCTCCGGAGCCAGTCAATAGGTAGACTGCCAAATGTGGACTGCCAACTTTGAATCGCCGGGACGGCGTCTTCGCGTTTTGGCCAGCTAATATTCGTGAAGTAGTAGAATTTGAATATGACCAGTAGAATTCTGCTGTTCGGCGCCCTGCTGGTGAGCTTCGCAGTAGCGGACACTCTCACGCTTCGCGATGGGCGTACGATCCAAGGGACGTTCCTCGATGGCACCTCGCGTCAGATTCGAATGGCTGTTGACGATAAGGTAGAGTCGTTCGACATCAATGAAGTGGCCGGCCTCAAGTTCGGTTCCGCCCGATCAAACCCGCTCGCTGCCAGGCCTGAGGAAAAGCCCAGGACCGCGGAACCTTCGCTGGCACCTGCGCCGCCCCCTCCCGCTCAACGCGTAGATTCGCCCGCGCCCGGCATTCAGCGCGCTACCGTGGAGATCCCCTCCGAAACTTCGATTGTCATCCGCATGATCGATGACGTCGATTCCCAAAGGGACCGGGTAGGCCAGACGTTCAAGGCCAGCATTGATGAGCCGGTGATGGTTGGCGCCGAAACGGTGATCCCGCGCGGCGCCGATGTGGTAATGAAGCTGACCGACGACAAGGAGTCCGGCAAGCTGACAGGCAGGACCGAACTGACAATGGACATCCTCTCGGTGCGCGTGAACGGCAAGCTGGTCGATATCGACACGGCGGAGGTCACAACTTCCAGCGGGTCCAGGACCGGTAAGACCGCGAAGGTGGTAGGAGGCACGGCTGCGCTCGGTGCAATCATCGGTGCTATTGCCGGCGGCGGCCGGGGTGCGGCGGTCGGCGCGGCTTCCGGAGCTGCCGTTGGCGGCGGCGTGCAGGTGTTGACCAAAGGCCAGCGCGTGAAAATTCCATCCGAGACGCGGTTGACCTTCACGTTGCAGCAACCGGTTCGGATATGAAGCTTGGGCCAGCGATCGGGTTCGAGTCCGCCGGGGAGGCGCTGGTGGAAGGCAATGCGAAGAGCCCGGTGCGGGTTGTGGTCTACGAAGATTTGCAGTGCCCCGATTGCGCGGCGTACCGGAAGATGATGGACGAACAATTACTGCCGAAGTTCGGTGCCCAAGCCGCGTTTGAACACCGGGATTTCCCGCTGCCGAAACATCAATGCGCGCGCAAAGCGGCAATCGCCGCGCGCTTCTTTGGATCGAGTAATCCGGAGACGGCCGTCGCTTTTCGCCGCATGACATTGGCGAACCTGATCGCCATCACTCCCGAAAACTTTCACGATCGTCTGAGCGAATTTGCCAAGAGCCACGGTGTGGAGCCGGCCCGGGTCATTGCCGCATTGGACAATCCCGTATATGCCGCGCTAGTCGAAGAAGACTATCAGGAAGGCATCGCGCGCGGCATCACACACACCCCGACTGTCTTCGTCGGCGGAGTACCATTCGTTGAGCATTTTGAATTTGAGGACGTAGCCAATGCAATCCGCGCGGCACTGGACGCATCGACAACAGAATGACTTACGGGAATTGCCCGGTATGGCCTAACGGGTGGCTGGGCAGAATCGCTGGAGGGTGCGGAGAGAGAAGAGGAGTTGCTGCAATGCGGTCATGCGGGTGAGACATGTGGCGGCGGGAGCCTGCCGTTGGCCAGGACGGCGTGGGTAGACGACCAGCATTTCCCGGATGCCGCCTAATTCTTCCAGCATGCGGTTGATGCTGAGCGATTCGCCTTTCCGCCCCAGTTCACGTTGCCGCAACGAAGTGAGCCGCAAGGCCGGCACGCCGTAGAAGGCATGCACCTGGATTTTCGAGCCGGTCCAGTGAAACATTGGGATCCATCCCAGGAAGTGCGGGTTGGATGCGCGACTTAAAAAGCTTGGTGGCCGCAAGGACAAAGCAACGTGGGTTGGCCGGCAGCCGGGGCGGAAAATTGCAGGAGTTTGGTCAAGGCTGCTGCTCCGGCCGGTGAAGGTCGTGCGCAATAGTTGCTCTAGTTCGCGCGCGACTTCTTGGAGGATCGCTTCGGCCGTTGTTTTTTCCGCGGCGAGAAAGTGTCCTCACCTGGACGCGCCCGGCAGATCGTTTCGTTGACCTCCTGCGCCTTGTGAAGTTTCGCGGCGGAAGAAAAGGTCTCGCTGACGGTCTTTCCATTGAGCTTGCGGGTTAAACGGAAATTCGGGCCGTGGCCAGGCTGGTTGGGCCGATGACAATGACAGTTTGGTTTTCCGCGGCGACCGTTGATGGCTGTGATGGAGCCGCTACGAAAATCACCAACTCCAAGATCTCCGTCAAGATGCCGAAGCGCTTTTGTTCGATCTCGGCGAGGGAACCGGACAAGGGGCAACTCCGTTCCAAACGTATGCATCCGTTAAGGAATATAGCGCCAAAAAAAGAAATCCGCCCAATTCTCCCGTGCATGTCGTCCACCCCATAAACAGTTTGCGCCGGCATTCGATCCGGGCTACTGTAGGAGTATGGTGGACCTCAAACTACAAGTCCCGGCAACGGAAGAGGTTGAAGTTGACGCCGAGACTTTGACCGCCATTGATCGGGGCATCGAAGCCGCCGGCGAGGGTCGTACCGTACCCCTCGAAGAAGTGCGGAAGATGATTCCCAAGTGGATTTCCAAGTTCGAATCTCACACCCGGCGTTAATCGACTTCGAGGACATCCTCGAATACTCCTGGGCCAACTTCCAGGCGAACGCTGAACGCTTTGGCAATGCCATCCTCAACCATGTCGATCTGTTGAAGACGTTTCCATACATCGGTAGCCCGGTAGCCGGGCGCCCCGGCGTGCGGCAACTGATCCATACTCCAATCCTGATTTACTACCGCGTCCAGGAAGGCTCCAATGCGGTCGAGATTCTGCACTTCTGGCACGGCTCACGCAAAGGCCCTGCCATTTAAATTCGGATACCACCCTCTCCTATGGGGAATATGTCCCTTCGACCCAGGGAATCAACTTCGCGCCAATCGTACAACGCGCGGAGAGCCGTGCCAGGTTCCATGCACGATTGCATTCTCAGGAGGACTCGGTCGAGATCTTACGACGGGAATGGTTTTGCATCGCTAAGTCCAACCTCGTCGTCATGATCTACCTTAGTGTCCAGCGCCGCCCGTTACTTTGCCAACAGAGCCGCCAGCGCGAACGGCGTTGCAATCAGCGGATCGTCCTCTTTCACCAAACTATCCGCATTCGCCCACAGCCCGTCGGGCCGCTGCGTCTTTATCAGATCCGCCGCAAGCCCGGTATCCTGCGGGAGGCCCAACCGCCGGCCAGCCTGCGCGCCCGCTGCCGCGTAGTAGAACCGCAAGCCGGCTGTCCAACGCGCATGCGCCTGATCGACAAATCCTGGCGCACCCGTCGACGAGTGATGCTCTCGCAGCCACTTCGCGGCAGCTCGTACGCGGGTATCGGAAGCCGGAACACCCGCCGCAAGCAGTGCGAGTAATCCATCCGCGGTGGTAGTTCCGTAGCTGCGAAACCGCGAGCCTTCCTGGCCCGCTTTGTTCGCATCCGGAATTACCGGTGAGAAGAAGAATCCACCATCTGTATCCGCGTTCTGGCATCGCCCCAGAAACACCTGCGCGCGCTCAAACGCGGGATCGCCGGCCGTGATACCGGCGGCCGACAACGCCTGCAAGACATACCGCGTCATCGATAGATCCACATGCCCGGTATGCGGAGCGCTGTGCAGATCGCCGCCCATGCCCCAGCCGCCATAGACAGGCGCGTCGCGACGATAGCCATGATCGTCGGCGAATTGCTGACGCCGCAGACAGGCCACCAGCGGCGCGGCCTGCTCCTGGTAGCCGGGCCGCGCCGCCTTGTAAATCGCCAGCACGGATAGCGCCGTCGCGTAATTCGGATAGTCCTCCGCGGTCGAATCCATCCGGCCCACCGCGCCGTCCTTGTCCGTATGGCTCTTGAGGAAAGCCAGCGCCCGGTCTACGTCCGCTGTAGAAATTTCGCCCGGCGCGTCGAGAAGCGTGTTTAATACGAACGGCGTCAACGACTGTCCCGATTTCAGCAGCCCGTACCTGGTGCTGTGCCAGCCGCCGTCATTCGCCTGCAGACGCCACAGGGCGGCTGCCGCTTTCTGAGGGGGTGGAACCGTCGTGGACCAGGGGGTGCAGCCGGTCCCCAGCCACAGGACCGGCAACAACAGGAAGAGCAGTGTGCCGCGCATCAGCGAACCGGCTGCCTTTCCGCCAAGATGGTCAGGATGGCCGCGCTGGTCACTGCCACCCGGCCGGTGATGCAATGGTGTCCGGCCCACGTTCCGTCTTCGTTCTGCAGAGTCGCCAGCTTCTGTTTCATCTGGCTATTCCACTTGTCCCATTCCGGTCCTCCTGCGCGCCGCAGACTGTTGCTCATGTTCAGGTAGGAGAAGAATTCCTCACCGCCCATCGATCCGAACCCGTTCACGAAACGCGCATCGGAGGCGCGGGCGGCAACGGCGGCTATCTGCACTTTGTTCTTCGCCCGGTCCGCTTCCGTACGGCTCAACTGTTCCAGTATCTGTGCGTCTTTGTAGAGCGGGACGCCGGCACTGGCTGTGTCGGCTACCGTCACGCCGTCAGCCCGCATCGACGCCGGAGCCGCGGATGCCACCGTGTACGATTGCACTTTCCTCGCCACCTCCGCCTCCACCTTCACGCCCTTCTTCCCGGCGATGTGCAAACTTTGCGACGCCATCGATGTCCCCAGGATCGGCGCCCATCCTCCGGCGATATTCCAGCTTCCATCGCCCTGCTGGTTCTTTTCGATCTTCGCCACCACCTTCTGCAGGTCACGCCGCAAACGCCGATTCTCCTGTGTGTTTTCCATGTTGCCGTCCAGTTCGGCGAACAGCATGGACGTCAGAAAAGTGTCGATATACGGCCCCAGTTTCCGTTGGATCTGAGTTCCGGTCACGTTCGTCACCGCGAGCCCTTGCTCCGGACTCTGCTCCACATTCTTCATTACGAATTGCACGGCCCGCCGCAACGATTCCCGGTATTCGCCGCTGGTCAACGTGTTCCCGGCGTGCAGAAGAGCCAGTGCCGCAACGCTGGTGTTGGCAACATCGTTTCCATTGGTTTCCAGGCGCTCCCCCACACGAACGTTGGAGGTTTCGCCGCCGTCCTGCCCCCAGCCTCCGTCCCGGCCTTGCACCGCTACCAGCCACTTCAGGCCTTTCGCGGCGGCCAGCCCCGCGGGGTCGTTCCGTTCTGTTTTTGAGGCAGCCGCAAACAGGGAGATTGCGGCAATCGCAAGCACACTACAGGCTAAAGCTTTCATGAGAGTCTCCTTTCAGACCGCCGCCGGTATTCGGTGCCGGTAGCGATATCCGGGTATGCCCGCTTAAACGGAATCCTTTCAGGAAAAGTTCCGCATTCGTTCGTATGCGTCATCTTCGAGGACCGGTGTTGCGCCGCCGATGACGATTTCTTCCGTCAGATTCACCCGCGATTTGCAACCCGCATATGAGGGGCGGTTCGGAATTACGCATGGATGGGCCAGACGATAGACGCGCACCAGGATCAGATTAAGTGGCAGGCCGGGCCGGTATTCGCATCGCATGGCGAGAAAACGGTCGTTCCGGATGGAAGCGGCATGAATCGAATCGGGGGCGGGGAAGATATCGGTTACCCGCGCCAGATACTCGATGTGGATTTCAGCGCCGGCAGGTGTACCGGCCAATCCCTGGAATTCCGGTTTCAACCAGTCCGCATGTTGGTGTTCGAAGGTGGGGAACAACAGGAAGTCCGGATGCAGCAGTTCAAAACCCCGCTTGGCTTCCACAATGCCGCCTTTCCGCAACAATACAAGCTGGGTATGTGCTTCACTCAGGAAATTACTACGGCAGCAGTTTACCCAGGTAGGGCGGGCCCCCTGGATCAGGTCGAGTGACGGGGATTTCGCCCCGGCACCCTCCCACACCACCGGACGTGCGGTTTTCGGCATCCGGCGGTTGAACCAGGGGCGTTCTAAGTAGCCGCGAAATCGCTGGGAAACAGAAAGCCGAATCGCCGCAGAACCGCTTTGCTAAGTGCGGTGTTCAACACAGGTAGTTTGGACACAGCCCAAGCGCCCCGGCTTATGCCAGCGACACCCAGAGCGCG
>JANYCV010000428.1 GCA_025360145.1 Acidobacteriaceae bacterium | reverse complement strand
CGCCACCACCAGAACGGCCACTCCGCTGTACATCATCGGATTTGACTCGAAATGAAATTTGCCTGTCAGGACCGTCGCTGAAGCCAGAAGTCCCACCAGCAATGGACGAAAGCCATGCCGTTGTTCCGCTCGAAACGCCAGCACCCAAATCGCCAGTAGGAGGAATGCCGTCGTTAGCGGCAGCAGGTACTTTGCGGAAATCAAAAATCCGAGTCCAACGGAAGACAGGATTCCGGCGTATAGCGGCCAACACATCGGACAGGCCAGCTTCGGCAACAGCGCAACGCCAATGCCGGGAACGGTGAGCAAATTCTGTTTCCACGTCCGGGTCATGACGTCTTCGCCTCACTCAGAAATTGGAGAATCGCACATTCGCTGATTGGACCCCGCCCGGAACAGGATTTTGTAATCTTCACCAGTGCCTTCCGAATCTCTTGGAGCTGCCGAATTTTCTCATCGACGCCGGCAGTCTTGGCTTTGGCTTTGCGGCGAACGTCTCCACAGGCATTTTCCGGCCTCACCTGCAAGTCCAACAGTTCCCGAATCTCGTTGAGAGAGAAACCAAGCTCTTTGGCATTCTTGATGAACTGCAGGCGCCGTATCGCCGTTCCCGGATACTTGCGGTAGCCGGAAGCGGACCGTGGCGGCTTCGGGAGCAGTCCTTCCTCCTCATAAAACCGAATCGTCTCGAAGTTCACCTGTCCTTGTTTGGCGAGTTCGCCCCTGGTTATTCCTTCTGCCATGCTCTTAGGGTAAACCTTGTAGAGCGGTACAAGGTCAAGTGTTATTTTTTGCAACGTTGATACCACGACGGACCTGGGCTAATTGGAGGCCCGCGGGATCTCGACATTAGTGATGGTGCCAGTGCTGATTTCAGCAAACGTGTTGCTTGCTTGCACCGCCAGGTTGATGCCTCAATCCTAATCCCCGGCACACGAGTTACAAGCCATAAAGGCGCTCTGGATGGACTTCGCCCTCATCCCACATGGCGCCACGCAGTACCGGACGAAAACGCGCTCTCGGACGGAGGTGGAAGTAGAAATGCCGCAGGCGGAAACCGCCTGGAGCTCTCCCGGTAACCGGCAATAGCGAGCGCCTGGATTCGAGTATAAATCCGTAGGCAAGCCGTTCACAGATCGAGCATAATTATTTTAGCCGTATACCTGCAATAACTTACCAGGAAAATCAGTCAGCGCGCCGCACCACCGTTCCGCCCCTTCCCTGTAGAATCTAGCCAGATGAAGTGGACCTCGTCCACACAGGGAGGGAGATAGATGACATCGGAAGCACGATTAGCGGCCAATCGCAGGAATGCGAAGTTGTCCACCGGCCCGCGAACGCCGGAAGGTAAGCGGAAGGTGTCGCAAAACGCCCGCACGCACGGCTATCGCGCCGTCCGCCAGATAATCACCGCGAACCAACAGCAGGAAATTGAAAAAATCATCGCCAATTTTTCACAATCAAACCCACCTGAGAGCGTTGCCAGGCAAGTCCTGCTAAAGCAGATGGGTACCGCCTGGTGGAACATCATCGAATTCGACAAACAAACCCAACACCTCTACTTCACCAAGGACTACGAATACGCCATCAGCCGCATCTTCACTCTGCAACCCTATCGCATCCATCATGAAAATCTCTTCTACAAAGCCCTAAAAGCGCTAAACGCGCCCGCTCAAAAATCGCACGAACAAACCCAGCATCGGTCGCTACGCTGCCCGCCCGTGAAGCATGAAAAGGAGGCGCTATTCTCTGAGCCATCCAGTTCCGAGGTGGGGCGGACCCCTGGTCCGCGCGACACGCCGTTGTGCCGCCTCCGCGAAAAACCGGCCATGACCCGCGCAGACGGGCTGAAGACTGAAACGGGCTGGCAATTCATTCGGATTCCCCAGCGCCTCATCAACCCTGTGACATCGGCTCTCGAAAATGCCATTGATACAACCAACGGCCCCGTGCCTCGCTTCTGCCAGAACCTGCCAGCGCCGTGGTCAATCCATTCCCCGGCCTCGGCATCTCGCGGACAGGCCGCATGAATCCCAAGCTTTCGCTCTCCTTCACCCCCGGACTTCGGTCGCCCCATCACCAGCTACACCCGGGAAGGTATCGGCAGCCGCGGAACCACTCGGCTAAAACTCCGCTTCACTTTCGAAGGCGCACGGCCCAACCAACCCCCGGCTGCCGTTTCTCACTACAATGGGAAGACCCAATGCCAGCCGTCATCACAGAATGCGATGTTCCTCTCTCAGGAGAATTGAAGATCGCAATCGGCACCATCGTCACCCCTTCCGCCCGCGACCTCGCCCGGACACGCGGCGTGACACTAACCGAAGTTCCGAAGGATCAGGCAATCACCACCGCCCCTGCCCATCAAACCATCGCCATTGGCGCAGACCACGGCGGCTACGCCCTGAAGGAAGCTCTCAAGCCGATCTTCACCGAACACAACTTGCAGCTGATTGACGTCGGCGTCCATGAGGAAAAAACTGCCGACTATCCCGATATCGCCGAAAAAGCTGCCCTGATAATCACCTCCGGCAAGGCCACCCGCGGCGTCCTCATCGACGGCGCAGGCATCGGCTCGGCCATGGCCGCGGGCAAGGTTCCAGGCATCCGCGCGGCCCTGTGCTATGATAAGGCTTCAGCTCGAAATAGCCGGGAACACAATGATTCTAATGTGCTTACGCTGGGTAGTCGGCTCTTGACCCAGTCCCAGGCCGAAGAGGTCCTGCGTGTCTGGCTGGCGACGCCGTTTGCCGGTGGCCGCCACCTCGCCCGCGTACAAAAAATCTCTGAAATAGAGCGGCGGTATTCAAAGTGACATCCACCGAACTGGACCAACTGGTTGCCGAAATCGGCGAAGAAATCCTGAACCGCATCGGCGGTCCGCGATTTTCCAAGGCCGAAGGGCTCAACATTCCAGACCTGGTCTGCCCCGGTTGCAAAGGCCGCTGCCCGCAAACCTGCGCAAAAAAGACCAAGGAGATCGTAGCCGCCGGCGCGGACCGCGTCTCGGCCAGCGATAAGACCACGAAGATCGATCCTGCGCTGGCAGGCTCCATCGATCACACCATTCTCCGCGCCGATGCCACCCGGGAAGACATCGTCAGGATCTGCCAGGAAGCCCGGAAGTACTCGTTCGCCAGCGTCTGCGTCAACCCCTACTGGGTGCCTCTCGCCGCCCGGCAGTTGTCCGGCTCGCCCGTGAAGGTCTGCACGGTAATCGGATTCCCGCTAGGCGCAACCTCCACCGAAATCAAGCGCGCCGAAGCCGAAGCCGCAATCCGTGTAGGCGCGCAGGAAATCGACATGGTCATCAACGTCGGCGCGCTCAAATCCGGCGATCAGGAAACTGTAAAGCTCGACATTCAGGCAGTGGTTGACGCAAGCCACAAAGGCGGCGCAATCGTGAAGGTCATCATCGAGACGGCCCTCCTCGACGACAATCAGAAAGCAATAGCCTGCACACTCGCAAAGATGGCCGGCGCGGACTTCGTGAAGACCTCCACCGGCTTCGCTGCCACGGGCGCAACCGTGCACGATGTAGCGTTGATGCGCAGTATAGTCGGCCCGAACATCGGCGTGAAGGCCTCCGGCGGAATCCGCACCCTGGACGACGTTCAGAAGATGACCGCGGCCGGCGCCACCCGGATCGGCGCCAGCGCCAGCGTGAAGATCGTCGAAGCCGCGGCAATCCCTGCCGAAGCAGCTTCAGCATATTGAAAACCGCGAGCATGGCCACCACCTCCACACGAAAATCATCAGTACGGTTCAAGGAACGCGCGGAACTGCTCGACTTCCTGCTCGAAGTCTCGGCCGTTACCTCTGAGACGCTGGACCTCGACCGCCTGCTTCCAGCCCTGGCCGACTTCATCGCACGCGTTATCCCGCACGACCTGTTCGCCATCCTTCTTTACAACGACAAGATGCAGGGCCTGCGGCTGCGCTACGCGCGCGGCCATCGCGATGAAGTGGTCAAGAACGTGATCCTGCGGCTGGGCGAAGGACTGACGGGAATTGCCGCCGCCTCCCGGCAGACCATTCTGGTGCCCGATGTCCGCTCCGATCCACGGTATATCAGCACCGTCGATGCGGTTCGCTCCGAACTCGCCGTGCCCATGGTGGCCCGCGGCAAACTGGTCGGTGTCATCGATCTCCAGTCCACCCGCGAGAATGCTTTCTCCGAGCAGGACGCCGCGCTGCTGCGGTTGCTGGCCACCCGTGCGGTCACCTCTATCGACAATGCACGGCTCTACCAGCGCGTCCAACGCCAGAACCGGACCTCGAAAATCCTCGCCCATCTCTCGCAGGAGTTTTCCTCCATCCTCCAACTCGATGAGCTGCTCAGCAAAATCGCCAAGGCCATCCGCACGCTCATCAACTACGACGCCTTCAGTATTCTGCTGGTCGATACCGAACAGCGCGCGCTCCGCCACCGGTTCAGCGAACGTTACGATCAGCGCGTGCTGCTCGACAACATTCCGCTGGGGAAGGGAATTACCGGCGCTGCCGCCGCACAGCGCGAAGCGGTTCGTGTCGAGGACACATTGGCCGATCCCCGCTACATCGCCTCGCACCCGGATATTCGTTCGGAAGTGGCTGTGCCGCTGATGGTGCAGGACCGCGTGGTGGGCGTCCTCGATCTGGAAAGCGAACGCATCGGCTACTTCACCGAAGAGCACGTCCGCACATTAACACTGCTGGCCCCGCAGATCGCCAGCTCGGTAGAGAACGCTCGCCTCTATGAAGAACTGGCGCAGCGCGAACAGCGCATGGAGCAGGATCTCAAGGCCGCGCGCAAAGTGCAGTCGATCCTGCTGCCGCGCGAGGCTCCTGAAATCAGCGGCCTCGAAATCTCAATCGGCCTCCGGCCCGCGCGCGAAATCAGCGGCGACCTCTACGACTTCTTCGATCATGGCGACGACTACGCGGTCATCGCGTTCGGCGATTCCAGCGGAAAAGGCGCAGCGGCCGCTTTGTACGGCGCGCTGGTCAGCGGACTCCTGCGCACTCTCGCTCCCCGCATGAACCGCCCTGCGCAGTTGATGCGCCGCCTCAACGAGTCGCTTCTGGAACGTAAGGTAGACGCACAGTACGTCACGCTGCTGCTGCTCCACTGGGACAAGAAGTTCCGCGAACTTACGCTGGCCAATGCCGGCTCCATCCCGCCCATGCTCTGCCGCAACGGAGAGCGTGTGAAGACCAGGATCGAAGGTGTGCCGCTGGGCCTGCTCGACGATCGCGAGTACGACGAAGTGACCATCAAGACAGAGCCCGGCGACGTTTTGCTGCTCTACTCGGATGGCATTCAGGACCAGACCAATCCGGCGGGCGACGAATACGGCGGCTCGCGCATCTTTAAGGTGGTTGCGGCCAACGCGGCGCAACCCACCAGGCAGATCGTTGACGCTGTGCTAGCCGACCTCGACAAATGGACCGCGGGCGGCCCCATGTCGGACGACCAGACACTAATCGCCCTGAAAGTAACGTAATGGGTATACCTTTGAACTGGGTGAGGCGGGCCCCTGGTCCCGCCTTACAGGAATACGCACCAACAACCTAATGGCATACTCCTACCAACACAAGACGCTTCATTGCGGCCAGGTATCGCTAGCCGATATAGCCGCGTCGGCGGGAACGCCCTGCTATGTGTACTCGGCTGACGATATTCTGGAACGCTACCACGCCTACGATCAGGCCTTCGGCGATCATCCGCATCAGGTTTGCTACGCCGTCAAGGCCAACTCGAATCTCTCGCTGCTTCGACTGCTGGCGGCCGCCGGCGCGGGGTTCGACATCGTATCCGGCGGCGAACTCTACCGCGTGCTGCAGGCCGGAGGCGATCCAACGAAGACTGTGTTCGCCGGAGTGGGCAAGACCGCGGAAGAGATCGAGTACGCGCTGGCCAACAAGATCCACACCTTCAACTGCGAGTCCGAAGCCGAACTGGAACTGATCGACGGCCTCGCCCGAAAACACGGTGTCACAGCCCGTGTGGCGCTGCGTGTGAATCCGGACGTTGACGCCTCCACCCATCCCTACATTTCCACCGGCCTTCGTGAGCACAAGTTCGGCGTCGATATTTCGGAAGTGGAAGCCGTCTACGCGCGCGCCAAACGGTTGGGCCACATTGCGCTTGAAGGCGTTAGCTGCCACATTGGCTCGCAGTTACTCGACACGGATCCCATGATGGAGACCGTCGACAAGATGCTGGCGCTGGTTGGACGGCTGCGCTCCAATGGAATCCCGATCAGGCACCTTGATCTCGGCGGCGGCCTCGGGGTCGCCTACAAGCCGCAGGACAAGGCCCCAAGCATCGCCGAAGTAATTGGGGCAATCGGCCGCAAGGTGGAAGGCCACGACCTTGAGATTATGGTGGAACCCGGCCGCAGCATCGTTGGCGCGGCCGGCGTTCTGCTCACCCGCGTCCTGTTCCGGAAGCAGACGCCCCGCAAGGAGTTCATCGTGGTGGACGCCGCGATGAACGACCTGATCCGCCCGGCACTCTATCAATCGCACCACGAGATCATTCCAGTCGAAGAGCCTTGCGAGGAACAGCGGATGCTGGCCGATGTCGTAGGCCCCGTTTGCGAGACCGGAGATTTCCTCGCACGTAACCGCGAGATGCCAGCGGTGCTGCCTGGCGCACTGATGGCGGTCTGCACGGCGGGTGCATACGGCTTCGTCCTGTCGTCCAACTACAACTCCCGGCCCCGCGTGCCGGAGGTGCTGGTGGAAGGCGCAACCTGGCGCATCATTCGCCGGCGGGAAACTCTGGAAGACCTGATCAGGGGAGAATGACCGTGTTCCGGCCGTCGCTTCGCGAAATCGGGAGCATCTTCTTCCGCGTCGGCAACGTCACGTTTGGAAGCGGTGCGGCCTCTACCGTTTTGCTCCGCAAGGAGATCGTCGAAAACCGCGACTGGCTCGGCAAGCACCAGTTCGCACTCTGCTACGCGCTGGCCCGCGTCACTCCCGGCACCAATCTGTTCGCGCTGTTCAGCGCCGCCGGTTGGTATTTGCGTGGATGGCCTGGCGCCATCGTGGCCATTGTCGCGGCCTCGCTCCCGGCGTCCATCGCCGTCATCCTGTTGACCCTCGGATACCTCGCCATCTACACCAGCCGTCTGGGGCAGGCGGCCATCGTCGGCGCGATGGCCGCGGTGGTGGGCACCATCATCGCTGGCGCATGGCTTCTGATGCAGCCGGACATTCTCTCGCGAAACTGGTTCCGTGCGGTGATCCTGGTCACCGGCTCCATGATTCTCTCGCTTGGTTTCAGCGTGCCGCCCATCCCAATCGTCGGCTTGGCCGCGCTCGCAGGCTTCTTCTGGCAGGATTCAAAATGAGCGTGCTGCTGCTCTACTTCCTGTTTCTCAAAGCGACCGTAACATCGTTCAATGGCCCGTCGTCGCTGCCCATCTTGCGCGAAGACCTGGTGGTTCGCCGCCACATTCTGACGGACCGGCAATTGAACGCGGCGGTGGTCGCCGGCCGTTGCGCGCCGGGACCGATGGGCATCTACGTGGTAAGTGTGGGGTACTTCATTGGAGGGCTCCCGGGTGCATTCGCCGGATGGCTGGCGATGATCACCCCGGCGTTCCTGATTGTTCCTCTGCTGCGATACGTGGGCAATCGAGCGGAGCATCCGCGAGTTCGCAGCACGCTTCAGGCGGTGGTGATCGCCAGCGCAGGATTGATCCTAAGCTCGGCGAAGCCGCTGGCGATCGACGCCATCACCGGCCCGCTGCCGCTGGGAATCCTGATCGGGTCGATTGTGCTGCTGGTGACGACCAGGATCGAAACGGTCTGGGTAATCGCCGGAGCGGCGATCTTCGCTTGCGTGGTTAAAGCAGTTTCTTAACCGCAGCCTCAATGGCCGCCATTTCGGTCTCGCCGACGAAGCTCTTTACCTTCTTGCCAGTCTTGTCGTAGAGGAAGAGCGCAGGCAATGCCCCACTCCATTTCGGATCGAGCCCTTCAATGAACTTGTCGTCGTTCTTGACCACCTTCTGATACGACGGCATCGGCACGTTCTTCGTGGTCAGAAACCGGCGCGCATCCACCTCACTATCGACGTCATCCGCCGAGATCAGCACCAGCTTCAAGCCCTTGTCCTGAAGCCGCTTCTCCAGTTGAACCAACTGCGGAACCTCTGCGCGGCACGGCACACACCAGGTTGCCCAGAAGCTGACCAGCGTAACCTTACCCTTGTTTGAAGAGATTAACCGCGTATAGGCGGCCTCATCCAGCGGGATCAGCTTTTGAGCAGGGGCGGCCGCCAACAATGCGAGAGTGAGAACCAGTAGCTTCAAGTGTTCGATTTCCTAACCCGTTTGATGGTGCATCCGAACGACCGCGCTTCCTTCATCTCCACCGGCTTACCGGCCAGTACCGCCTCGATTGCCTTCCGTGCTCCCTGCACTTGCACTCGCGCCGCATTGGCCGCGTCGTCGATATAGCCGTGATACCGAAGTGCGCCGGACTTATCGAAGACATAAGTTTCCGGGGTCACGGTGGCGCCGAACTTATCAGCCAGTGCATTGGCCGCGTCCTTGTAGACCGGAAAGGAAAACCGGTTCGCCTTCGCGTGTTCCTCGATCTCCGCCGGGGACTCGTTCGCATTCGCATTCACGAAGATCATCTGTACGTTCTTGCCCGCATAATCTTTATACAGCGCACTCATCCGGTCGTTATAGCTATTCGAGATAGGGCACTTCGTGGAGATGAAAATCAGGACCGTGGCATCCGCCTGGGAAGGAGAAACGCTAACGGTTTTTGCGCCTGCTTTCACTTCAAACTGTGAGATTTTCGATCCAATGGGAAACTCTTCCGCCGACGCACTCAATACGCAGAGTAAGGCAGCCGCAAACAATCGCATGGGGGGTGACTCCTAACTACCGTTTAGAATCCAGCTTCAGGTTTATCACAGATGGCTTCTTCGTATCAAAGGAACTGAGCGTCTTGGTGGAACTGGCTGCGGCCTGGTATTCGGCTTTCAGCTCATAATCCACGTTCGGATTCAGGCCGTGAAAGTGGTACAACCCATCGGCTTTGGTAATGAAGGAACGAATCTGCAGGGTCTTCGTGTCTTTTAACTGCACCACCGCTCCGTCAACGGTTTTGTCGGATGTATCCGTCACCGTGCCCTGGACCGATTTAGGCGCGCTGTCGTCTCTGCCTTGTGCAAATAACGCGATCGCCACCAAAAGCAGCAGAAAACCCTTCATGCTTCCCTCCAGATCACTTTGCCGCCAGCTCAAGCCGGAACGACAAGTCTTTACGCTGTTCCCCTTCAATCGCAACGGTTTGCTGTTGCGGTAGATAGCCACTACTTTTGACGTCTACCTTGTACTTCATGGGTACGACAGGCACCCGCAGAGCAAATTCACCACGGACATCGGAAACCGCCTTCATTTTTTTTGGTTTGCCCTCGGTTTCCGGAGTGATCTCAATCTCGGCGCCCGGCAACGCGAAGCCGGGCGGCCGGTACACGGTGCCGGCAATCACGGAAAACGCCTCCGAAGCCGCGCTAGGCTTGTTTGGTTTCTTCTCCGCGGCCGCCGGCGCTACCAGCAGGACGAATAGCGCCAGAATTAGGCCGGCTAGCTTACTTCCACTTGTCGTCCCCACCTTCGCCTTCGTCTTCTTCTTCTTCCTCGTCGTCGTCATCGTCATCGTCATCGTCATCATCTTCGTCGTCGTCTTCTTCGACGGTAGGTTCGATGTCAATAGGATTCTTGCCAACAACCGAAAGACTGGCGCCGCACTCTTCGCAGGTTAGCTCGTCGCCCTCGTCCAGTTCTTCTTCTTCCGCATCGATCACGGCATCACACAAAGGACAGTTCACCATATACGGTTTCCTTCCATATATTCCTCGATTCTCAAGTGTTTTCTAAACCTCAGCTCACCACATTGTACTCACGCGTCAGCTGGTGGCCTGAATGGGCGCTTCCAGGATAGCGTTGGCGCGTTCCAGATCTGCCGGCGACGCGGTGACAAGCGTCTTATCCATATCTTCGTCAGTTTCAATCATGCGCTTTAGATGCAGTGCCGCCAGTTTCATGCACCATGGATCGGTAACGGCACGCCCAGCCGTCTTGGCCAGCGCCATCAAGTGGGGCAACATCAGCGCAATCACTTTTTCCTGAACGTCGTTCTCGTTTATGATCTGGAATTTGACGTCGACAGAATCGCTGTGCCGAATAGAGATAGCGGTTTGCAGCCAACGGAATTCGACCCGCCAAGTCCGGCCGAAAGGATCGGGACCTGCGTCAAAGAGACGGAAATTATCGATCATCGAGCCTATCGTAGCAAAGTCCGAAAGCGGCTAGAATCGGGACGAGTGATTGCCCGCCAGGGCGAGGAATTCATCGCGGGTCTCTTTCAGATCGCGGAAGGCTCCCAGCATGGCGCTTGTTACCGTCCCGGAGTGCTGCTTCTCTACGCCGCGCATCATCATGCAGAAGTGGCGCGCCTCGCAGATGACTCCGACGCCCTTCGGTTCCAGCACCTGCTGAATGGTTTCCGCAATCTCCTGCGTCAACCGTTCCTGCACCTGCAGCCGTCGCGCGAACATGTCGACGATGCGCGGAATCTTGCTGAGCCCGATCACGCGGTCCGTTGGCAGATAAGCCACATGGATCTTGCCATAGAACGGCAGCATGTGGTGTTCGCACATGCTGAAAAACTCGATGTCCTTCACGATCACCATCTCGTCGTACTTGACCTTGAACAAGGCTCCATTCACGATCTTGTCGACGTTCATCTGATAGCCGCTGGTCAGAAACTTCAATGCTTTCTCGGTCCGTTCCGGAGTCTGAGCCAGGCCTTCGCGGGATGGATCTTCGCCCAACTGCTCTAGAATTTCGCGCATGCGTAGCGCGATCCCGCCATCGTTACTCCGGTGCGGGGATATTACCTTCACAGAGGCTTTCCGGCTTTTCATAGATCTCTTAACTCGAATAGATTTCGCTTCGTTTCCTGCACACGCACGGCATCGAGCGATGCGGTACCGAACGAACTGCTCCAGTCCCGGCGCAGGCGTTTCTCAACGATTACGGAGAGATTCTCGGTGGTTGGCACCAGATCCACAAAATCCGGAACGTCGCGGTTCATGTCCTTATGATCGAAGTGGCGGATCACTTCGCGCTCAACGTATGCGTCCAGTTTTCCAATACCGACCACGCGGCCCGACTCCGCATTCACCGGTCCGCGAACCGTCACTTCGAGCACGTAGTTATGCCCGTGGCCGAAGGGGTTATTGCATTTGCCGTATAGCTCCGAGTTCTCTTCGTCCGACATCGCAGCAGAGTGCAGCCGGTGCGAGGCGGAGAATTTGTAACGCCGCGTCAATCGCGTCACACGCTCTCCCCGGAGTAATCGACATACAGGTCGTCCGTCTCATACAACCGCACGGAGTGAAGCTTCGCATTCTGAAAGCGCAACTGCGGCTCCAGCCGGTTCCACACTTCGCGGGCGATATTCTCGGGCGTCGGAATCACTTTGTCAAACGGCTTCACCTCGAAGTTGAGGTAGCGGTGGTCCATCGGATCGACGACTTCGCGATTGATGATTTCCTTCAATCGCTTCAGGTCGAAGATCATTCCGGTGACCGGATCGGGATGATCTTCGACCTGAAGCGATTGAAGGAAATCATCAATCGCGAAGTCGTCGATCCGATGGACCACCGCTACCTCAACTTCGCGGGCGATATTCTCGGGCGTCGGA
>JANYCV010000459.1 GCA_025360145.1 Acidobacteriaceae bacterium | reverse complement strand
GCCAACCTGCACGCCCGTAGAGCGCCACCTCTTCGAACTGCTGCTGATGATCGACGCTCTCAAACGGGCTTCAGCGGAGCGCATCACGGCGGTGTTACCCTATTATGGGTACGCTAGGCAGGATCGTAAGGATAAACCGAGAGTTCCCATCTCGGCCAAGTTGATCGCCAGTTTGCTCGAAAGGGCTGGCGCCGATCGGATTCTCGCACTGGATTTGCACGCCGCGCAGATTCAAGGATTCTTCGATATCCCGGTGGATCACCTGTTCGCCGCTCCGGTATTGATCGACTATTTCCGGACGGTCGGGCTCCCGAACATCATTGTGGTGTCGCCGGATGCGGGCGGTGTGGAACGTGCCCGTGCTTTTGCCAAGCGCCTGAATGCGCCGCTGGCCATTATCGATAAACGCCGCGAAGAAGCGAACGTGGCTGAGGTTATGCACATCATTGGCGATGTCGTTGGCCGGAATTGCATTATTGTGGACGATCTGGTCGATACCGCCGGAACGCTCGTAAAGGGCGCCGAAGCTCTGCTCCAGCAGGGCGCGGCCAGCGTGTCGGCTTGCGCAACTCATGCCGTGCTTTCCGGGGCGGCCGTGCAGCGTATTGAGGAATCGAATATTTTGGAAGTGGTGGTCACCAACTCAATTCCGCTCAAAGAGGAAGCCCTGGCGTGCAGCCGTATCCGCACGCTGTCCGTGGCTCCTCTTTTGGCGCGTGCCATTCAGTCGATTCATGAGGGTGGTTCCATCAGCAAGCTTTTTGTTTAGATTTTTAGAGGAGTTTTAGATGAGAAAAGATATCACCATTGCCGCCGAGCCTCGCGAGACGCGCGGAAAGAACGAAGCGCGCCGCCTTCGTGTGAAGGGCTTCTCCCCGGCGGTTGTTTATGGCGGGGGAATCGACCCCATCGCCATCGCCGTCAATCCGAAGGAAGTGAACGGCATTCTTCGCAGCGCCTCCGGTCACAACACGATTTTTAACGTCGATATCCAGGGATCCATCGCCCCGGTTATGGTGGTCGATTGGCAGCACGATCCTATCAAGGGCCGCCTCCTCCACGTAGATTTGAAGCGCATCGATCTCACCAAGCGCATCGTGGTGAAGGTTCCCGTGCATACGCACGGCGACCCGAAGGGCGTCAAGCTGCAGGGCGGACTGCACGAAGTCATCACCCGCGAAGTCGAAATCGAATGCCTGCCGGATGACATTCCTGAGACGTTCATAATCGATGTCACCGAACTTTCTATCGGCCAGAGCATCCGCGCCAGTGAGATTCCGCTGGTCGGATCCATGACGCTGCTCAGTCCTCCCGATGCCGTGATCTCGCACGTGGTTTCGATGAAGGCCGAAGCCGTTGTCGAAGAGGTTGCAGCCGTAGCCGAGCCCGAAGTTACGAAGAAGGGCAAGAAGGACGAGGACCCGGCAGCAGCAGCACCGGACGCCAAGCCGAAGAAGAAGTAGTTTCTCGCTTTGGAAGCCTCAACTGTTCCCTGGCTGGTGGTCGGATTGGGAAACCCCGGTCCGGAATACGAGTGGACGCCGCATAACCTCGGCTTCCTCACCGTGGACCGCTTGGCCGTGTCGAATAAGATCCGGATCGACCGGAAGGATTCGAAGGCGCTGGTGGGCGCCGGCAGTTTCTGCGGGAAAGATTTATTGTTGGCCAAGCCGCAAACGTTCATGAATGTGAGCGGCCCGTCGGTGAAAGCACTGATGGAGAAGCATGAGGTGCCGGCCTCGAACCTCATCGTCGTATACGATGAGCTCGATCTGCCCTGGACCGGAGTGCGGGTCAGGCCGAAAGGCTCGGCCGCGGGTCATAACGGAATTGATTCCGTTATCCGCAGTATTGGCACAATGGAGTTTCCCAGGGTTCGCCTTGGGATTAACCCCGGCCATAAGGTCGGGAATGGTGCAAAATTTGTGCTGGAGCCGTTCAAGAAGGCACAAATGCGGGAATTGGATGAGTTGCTCGATCATGCGGCGCGGGCAGTCGAATCCATAATTGCTGAAGGCGTCGAAAAGTCCATGACGAAATTCAATCGTCGCGCCCAAGGCTTAAATAAAGAGGAAGAATGAGGATCTACGAAGAGCTGTTTATCGTAAAACCCGATGCCACCGAGGAAGAAGTCGACG
>JANYCV010000340.1 GCA_025360145.1 Acidobacteriaceae bacterium | reverse complement strand
CCAGCCGTTGATCCCCAACATCCGCGCCTTGAAGCCGGGCGCCAGCAACGTCTTCATGAAGGTCTGTCCGGTCTTGAAATCCTTGCCGCAAATCGGAACCTGCCGTTCCCGCGCCAGATCCAGCATCACTGGAATGTCCGTCGTCAGGTTCGGAGCACCGTTCGCAAAAGGCACGTTCGATTTTAGCGCGGCATAAGCATAGATCTGACTCGGCGCTATTTCCGGGTCGTTCTTGCACAGCCCTTCTTCGAACGATTGCAGCGTCTCATGCACCGCCGACGGCTGGTGATACACTTCAGTGGACCCGCACCAGATCATCACCAGGCGCGCCGCTCCCGAGCTCTGCCGGAACTGTTCAATGTCATCGATCAGCGCCAGCGCATTGTCCATCTTCGTCTTGCCGGTCTTCACATGCGGACCGTTGATTCGCTTCACGTACTCCTGATCGAATACCGCCTTCATCGGCTTGATGGCCGAAAGCGGCTCCTTCAACCGGTCCAGCATTGAGGATTCCAGTACTTTCGCCTCAACCGCCGCTTCGTACGCATTGTCTTCGTAGATATCCCAACCGCCAAAAACCAGATCGTCCAGCCCGGCCAGCGGAACGAATTCCTTGATACGCGGCGTGCGCGCGTCCGTCCGCTTTCCTAAGCGAATGGTGGCAAGTTGCGTAAGCGATCCGACCGGCTCGGCCAGACCCTGCCGGATGGCCTGCACGCCAGCCATAAAGGTGGTCGATACAGCTCCGATTCCAGGAATCAATACGCCAAGCTTCCCTTCAGCGGGCGCGATACGGACGTTCTCGGTTTTTGACAAACAGTGTCTCCTAGTTAATAGTTATCGTTGACTTTGAGGAGCCAACGCTTGAATCTGAATTCTTAAAAAGGCTAAATGTTATACTAGCATTTCATGTTGGGCCGCGGAACATCCAGCACCGCAATCGGCGCCATTACCTCGGTAATCGCCGATGACGAACTTCTTGCCAGGAACGAATTAGCCTTTCTTCTCAAGAACTTCCCGGAGATCGAAGTGGTCGGGATGGCCGCCAACGGCATCGAAGCGGTGGAGATGATCGAGAACTTGGAACCCGATCTGGTCTTCCTGGATGTCCAGATGCCGGGCCTGGACGGTCTCGGCGTCATTCAGCGATTACGGGATAAAGACGTTCCTCTGCCCCACTTTGTCCTGGCCACCGCCTTCGATCAATACGCCATCGACGCCTTCCGCCTCGAAGCCCTGGACTACCTGCTGAAGCCGATTGAAAAGGACCGCCTGGCCGAGACCATCAGCCGCGCCCGGCGCATCGTGCAGGACCGCGAGAAAGCCGCGCCACCCGAACCAGCCGCCCCGCGTCCGGCGATGCAACGCAGCAAAATCCTGGTCAGAAGCGCCGGCCGCAGCTTTATTGTGGACGCGCAGGACATTGTCTACGCCACCATCGACGACGGCCTGATCACCATCGTGACCTCCGCCCTCGAAGGCGAATCGAACTATCGGACCATCGAAGATCTGCAATCGAACCTGGACCCCGAGACCTTCTGGCGGGTCCACCGGTCGTTTCTGGTAAACATCCACCGGATCAAGGAAGTGATCCCATGGTTCAAATCCAGCTACCAGATCCGCATGGACGACAAGAAGCACACCGAAATCCCGGTAAGCCGCGTGCAAACCAAGCGGTTACGCTCGCTTCTAAAACTCTAGCAATTCAATCAAATTGTCAGTGGTAGGGCGGGCGCCCTCGCCGGCGCGGAGGCCCCCGCCTCCGCTGTTCAAATCGAGATGAAGCCGATCCCGCAAAAACAATCAACCTAATTGGGTATGTGCCTGACTCAAGTGGGTACGGTCTGGCAGCGTTTCGTGTGGCTGGCGCATGGGGGCCCTCGTCCCGCTTCCAGCAGCGAGACGAGGGCGTCCCGCGCCGGCCAGGGGGACCGCCCCACCTGGGCTGCTGCCGTAGTAATTACCTGAGTGAAGCACATACCCAGCTCAACCTAAATAGTAATCCCAATCTGCCAAAGTAAATACCCCACCGACTGCCGCACAAACAACCACTCCTCGCGCCACGTCCCCTTCGCCACCGACGGCCGCGGCGACCCATAAACACTCAAACCCCGGAACTCCAGCATCTTCTTCACCCGGAAAATATGGTACCCGTCGCTCACCACAATGCACGATTTCAGCCCCATCCGCCGCATCATCTCCGCCGCCACCACCGTGCTGTACATCGTACTCTCGCCCTCGGATTCCACTAGAATCACTTCCGACGGAATCCCCCGCTCCACCAGATAAGCCCGCGACACCTCGCCCTCGGTAAAGATCGGATCGCCCCCCGCGCCCCCCGTCGTCAGTATCCGCGGCGCCATCTTTTGGTAGTACAGCCAAAGCGCATGGTCCAACCTCGCCTTCAGCACCGGCGACGGCTTGCCCCGGTACTCCGCCGCCCCCAGAACAAGGATCACATCGGCCGGCTGTGCCTCATCCACATTGGACTGCCGGTAGATCTGTTCTCCGACGTAGAACAGGTATACCGTAACCGCCACCGATAATAGGGCCAGGAGCCGAAACAGAATTCGTCGCATGTTGCGATGGGATCTTCTACAATTGATCCTAATTAGTCTACGACGCTTCCGCCACAAGAATGATAACCGGCCAACTCACCAGCACCAGGAACCCTTTGCTCAAGGAGGTCCGCCGCGCCATCGCCCGAGGCTCTCTCACCACCGAAGGTTTATGCATCGCCGAAACTTTCCATTTGCTCGAAGAGGCTTTGCGGAGCGACTGCTTCATTCCCACCGTGATTACCGCTGAATCCGTCCGTACCACCGTTGAAGCGCACATCAAAGGAGTGAAGGAGGTAAATCTCGTCTGCGTTCCAGATGCTCTCTTCGCTGAAATTTCCGCCACCGAATCGAGTCAAGGCGTCATGGCGCTGGTCCACCCCCCGGCCTGGGAGATCGACCACATCTTCGGCCAGCAATCGTTGGTGGTGATAATTGACGGGCTACAGGACCCGGGCAACGCCGGTACC
>JANYCV010000241.1 GCA_025360145.1 Acidobacteriaceae bacterium | reverse complement strand
GGCTTTGCCAGGCTGCCGCAGTGTCGCCTGTTTTTGTTCGTACGCCTGTAATATATTCTATGGCCGTGAGAGTTTGTTCGCGATCAGCCGGTCTGCCTGTGATGGAAAGATACGCTGCATTGATGCGGGATTCGTCGCTCGCTTCGCGCTTGAGGGATTCGCTCAGCAGACGGGAGCGTTCGGTAACATAGTCGCTATTCATCATGAAAAGCGCCTGTGGAGCTGTATTGGTGCGGGCGCGGCCTTCGCCTGGGGTCGTCGCATCGCCGAAATCGAGCAGCGTGAGAAGGCTGGGCATTCTGGATCGGCGGAGCGGCAGGTAAACAGAGCGGCGGACGCTGAGCACCGGTTCCTTATTGGCGCTGATGTAGGCACCGGCTTTGCGCCAGTCGACGCCTTGGCCTGGATCGGGCACGCCGCCCATGGTCATGTCGAGTTCGCCGGAATAGAAGAGCAGCGAGTCGCGGACCTCTTCAAAATCGAGACGGCGGCGATTGGCGCGGGAGAACAGGCGATTGGCTGCGTCGATTTCATGCGCCTCCGGCGTGGTCTGGCTGCTCATCTGATAGGTACTGGAGAGCAGCAGCATCCGGTGCATTGCTTTGAAAGACCAGCCTGTTTGAATGAACCGGCTGGCGAGGAAATCGAGCAGTTCGGGATGCGTGGGAAGCTCGCCGGTGCGGCCGTAATTGTTGGGAGTGCGGACGATGCCTTCGCCAAAGTGATTTTGCCAGATGCGATTCGCGATTACGCGGGCGGTGAGCGGATGGTCAGAAGAGGTGAGCCAATGGGCCATTTCCAGGCGTCCAGTGCCCTGCTTAACCGGCGTCTGATTTTCACCGGCTATGATTTGCAGAAACTGCCGGGGCACTATCGCGCCTTTGCTGGCTACGTTGCCGCGGATTAAGATGCGGGCTTCTTCCGGCTTGCCTTCTTCCACGCCGCAACTCAAGGGGAGATCGGGTGGCGAGGTCTTTTTCAGCTCGGCGATTTCCGCTTGGAAGGCGGCTACCTTGGCCTGCACTTCGACGCCTAACAGTTTCTCGGCCTCTTTGTCCGGCAGAGTGAATGGGCCTTTGCCGTCCAGGCAGGTCTCGAAGAAAAAGCGGTCTTCGCCGCCTTCGAATTTAGGCGCTTCGGGCGGCAGAGTGCCCTTCTCTACAGACGCGCGGACCGATTCGCGCCACTCCGCCATGGTCTTCCACCAAGCGGCGGTTCTGGTCTCGAGCGCTTGCTGGTATTGCTTTGCGGCAGCGTCAATGATCTCCCGCTTGCCGCTGGAGACGGCCTCGTTCCACTTGATGAGATGAGGACGAACGTCGTCGGTGGGCTTCAGGTATTTCGCCCAACGATCTATCAACGCCGCATCGAGGTCCGCGGGTTTCTGGTTGCGCGCCGCGGCGAGCATATACTGCGCTGCTTGCGCGATCAGGCGGTCTGTGCGCCCTTCCGCGGCTTGCTCGACGGCCGCATCCATTTCCAGAGTTTTCGATTTGATTCGATCTTCATGCTGCCGGTAGCGGGCGGTGACGTCCTTCGGCGCAAGGGGAACGAAGAGGACGGTGGAGACCAGCTTGTCCACGATATCGATTGTGCGCGTGTCGTGGAACATCGATGCCATGGAGTAGTAATCGGCCGTTGGAATGGGATCGAACTTGTGATCGTGGCAGCGCGCGCAGCCCAGCGTCAGGCCCATCAGCGCGCGGCCTGTGGTGTCGAGCTGTTCGTCGGCGATGTCGTACAACATTTGCGGCTTGTTTTGTTCGGTGAGCGGTTTCTGGCCGAGTGCGATGAAGCCGGTGGCGATGATGCCTTCGGTGTTCACGTCGCCTGGCTTATCGGCGGGAAGCAGGTCGCCCGCGATTTGAAGGCGCACCATTCGATCGAACGGCATGTCTTTGTTGAAGGCGTTGATCACCCAGTCGCGGTACTTGTATGCGTAGGGGTAGAGATTGTCGTCATCGTCGCCCGCGGAATCGGCGTAACGGGCTACGTCAAGCCAGTGGCGGCCCCATCGTTCTCCATAGCGCGGGGAGGCCAGCAGCCGGTCCACTACTTTCGCGAAGGCGGCATCGGATTTGTCGGCGCGAAAAGCTTCGATCTCTTCGCGAGTGGGCGGCATCCCGGTTAGGTCGTAGGTTACCCTGCGCAGAAGAGTCAGCTTATCCGCGGGCAGCGCGGGGGTGAGGTTTTTCTTTTCGAGTTCGCTCAGGATGAAGCGGTCAATCGGCGATTTCACCCAAGCCGTATTTTTCACCTCGGGCGGCGCGGAGTCTTTGATCGGTTGAAATGCCCAAAAGGCTTTTTGTGCTTTCGTGAAGCTGTATTTCGCTACAGTCTGCGTGGGCTGGGGTTCCATCGCGCCGCCGCCCGGCCAAGCTGCACCGGATTTCACCCAGGCGGTGATGTTTTCAATTTGATCGGGCTTCAGCTTGCCGCTGGGCGGCATCTTGAAATCGCCCAGGTAGCTGATGGCTTTCAAGAGCAGGCTGTTTTCCGGATTTGCGCGGTCTACCAGCGTGCCTCGTTCGCCGCCTTTGGCGAAGGCGGCAGCCGTCGATAGGTCCAGCCCGGAGAGGCGCATTTTCGCGCCGTGGCAGGCGTAGCAATTCGCCGCAAGCACGGGGCGGATCTTCGTTTCGAAAAACTCCGGCCCTGACTGCGCGAGTAAGGGCAACGCGGCGAGTCCAACGATCAATCGGAACATTATCATCATCATACCCGCAGAGGCTACATGATAGAATTTTGGACGCTGTGGTTGATACGAATCGTGCTGTTGCCGAGTGGGCTATTGTGATGGGCGGCGCCGTGGTGCTTGACGGTGACCGGCGTCGCATTGAGAACACCGCGGACCTGCCGGCGGGTGCCTTTCAGATCCGCATCCTGGACTTGGTTGGCGCCAATGTGGAACCCGAGGATCTGGCGCGGCTCTCCGGATTGACGGGTCTTCGCGAGCTGTATCTGCCGGGGCCGATGTGGAACCGGAACGCGGACGGAGGGAAGGATCGCAGTACCGATCTGCGATATTTGACATCGGTTCCGGGACTGCAAAAGCTGACTTTCAGTTATCACTTTCTGGACCGCATTCGTTTTCGCGACGCAGGGCTGGACTCGATTCAGGGGCTCTCCGGATTGCGGGAACTTTCTCTCCGTCAAGCCGGCATCAAGGGCCACACACTGGCGGCATTCAAGAATCTGATGGGACTGGACGTTACGCTCACGCCGTTTGACGATGCCGGGATGGGCAATCTGGCGGGGATGGCCGGGCTTCGCCGTTTGTGGATTGGCGACACGCTGATTACCGATGCAGGGATGGGCTCCCTCAGCAGTCTGCGGAACCTGGAAGACATTGATCTGCACGGTACGGCGATTACCGATGCGGGCCTCGCGAAACTTTCGGGGCTGACGCATCTTCGCAAGCTCAATCTGATGGGCACGGCAATCACTGACGCGGGACTGGAAATTCTGAGGGAGATGCGGGATCTGGAGTATTTGAATCTGTACCGCACGAAGGTAACGAATGCCGGTCTTGATCGATTGAAGCCATTGACGGCCTTGCGCGAGATCGACCTTCGATACACGCGAGTATCCCGCGGCGGAATCGACAGCCTGCGGGCGGCACTGACCAAGACGTCATTCGTTTTTATCGATGCCGCGCCAGTGATGGCGGGTAAGCCCGTGCCGGAGCCGTCCAGCAAATCGGAGGAGAGCATCGCGCGTTGGATCCGTGCGATGGGCGGCAGCGCCGTTATGGAAGAGGGGCGCGTGGTGGCCGCCTCGCTTGCGTCCACGCGTGTTACCGACGCCACACTTGAGCACGTACAGAACCTGGGGCATTTGAAGAAGCTTGACCTGGCTGGTACAGAGATTGGCGATCTGGGGCTGAAGCACCTGGCTGGATTATCGGCTCTGACCGAACTGAATCTCAATGGAACTGGCGTCTCCGAGAAGGGCCTTTCCCACCTGAGCGGATTGGAGTCTCTGGCAAAATTGCAGTTGAAGAACACGTACGTGGAGAGTTTGCGGCCACTGGCATCGCTGAAGAACCTGGAAGAGCTGAACCTTGCCGGATCTCCCGTTGGCAACGGGACGCTGGCGTTGCTGCCCGCGGTGAAGCGTTTGTCGCTTGCCTACACGGACCTGTCGGACGACGGACTGAAAGAGCTTGCCGCGCTGCCATCGCTGACGGAACTCGATCTTTCCGGTGTGGATATCAGTGATCCCGGGCTGGCCGCGGTGGGAGGGCTGACGAACCTGACATCGCTGTGGCTGCGTGACGGCAGGTTCGGCAATGCGGGGTTGAAGCATCTGGCCGGTCTGCGAAACCTGCGGGAACTGGACCTGTTCCGCGCCCATATCACCGATGAGGGAATGGAGTGGATTGGGCGTCTGACTAATCTGCGGCGTCTGAATGTGGATTACGCGGAGATCGGTGAAGAAGGCCTGGGGAAGCTGCACGGGCTGGAATTCATGGAGGATTTGAGTATCGACAGCACCAACGTAGGCGACCAGGCGATTCCGATTCTCACTGCTTTCCGCCGTTTGCGTCGAGTGAATTTGTACCATACATACGTTACCGGGAAAGGAGTAGCCGAATTGCGGAAGCGGCTTCCGGAGTGCCAGTTTGTGTGGGACCCCGAATCGTCTTTGCCGAACCGGCGTAGAACATGATCGCACTTGCCGCACTGCTTTTTCTTGCCGTTACGCCGGACGCGGAGACCGGGAAATGGATCGCCGCGCAAGGCGGGCACTTTACCGCGGACTCGACGGGGCGCATCGTTAACGTGGATCTGGCGGCCACCTGGATCACCGATGTGGATCTGGCGCGCATCGGCCAACTGGAGCATTTGCAGAAGCTGGATCTTTCGCACACGCTGATTACGGACGTGGGGCTGGAGCATCTGAAAAAGCTGCGCAACGTGACAGATCTGAATTTGTACTACGCGGAATACTTCACTGACAGTGGGATCGCGCATCTTGCGGATTGGAAGAAACTGCTGAACCTGAATCTGCATGGAACCAAAGTGACCAGCAAGGCTTTCGATCACCTCTCGCGGCTGACGACGCTGCGGTCACTGGATATTGGGTTCACGCAGATTGACGACGATGGGTTTGAGAATCTGGCGTCGTTGGTGAAGTTGGAAAGGCTGGTGATGGGCGGCAATCGTCTGACCGGATCGTGCCTGTCTTCTCTAAAAATACTGCCTGCCTTGACGGATCTGGATCTGGGCGGCATTCAATGGGTGGATTCCGGCGTGTGGGGACTGCCTCTGACGGAGGCGAACCTGCAGCAGATTGGTGCGCTGAAGCAACTGAAGTCGCTTAGCCTGAACGGGGCTACCGTTACGGACCGCGGCGCCGATAAACCCGGGCAGGCGGAAGCGGAACGCAAGGAACTACGCGGGCTGGCTGCACTTTCGGGTCTGGTGAATCTGGAACGGCTGGACCTAAGCCGCACACCCGTTTCAGCGGCGAATCTGGAGCCGTTGCGGGCGATGCCGAAACTGCGCGACATCCGCCTTGCGATGGCTCCGAATATCGACGCCACCGCTAAACGATCTCCGTAGGCTTCTTTTCTTTCCCTACATGTTGTAGAAGAATTCTTCGTAGACGATCTTGCCGCTGGCCACTTTATACATGCCGATCTCTTCCATGAGGTGGCGTTTGCTTTCTGGCTTGAAGGTTACGTCCATCTTGAAAGCCACTGAAAAGTGAGCACCTGCCACCAAAGGACCTTCCACCTTAACTGAGTGGATTTCATGATTGGCAACCCACCATTCGCCTTTGGCCGCCACGGCTGCAAGCCCCTTCGCCTCGCGCGATCCTCCAGGAGGTGCACCGGCTTCCACGCTGACGATATCGGGCGAGTAGAGCGCTTCCAACGCCTCGCGGAATTTACCTTCCGAGCACAATTTGACGAGTGTGTCTGCAACTTCCTGGGTAGTCATGATCGATCTCCTAATCGAATTTTCGTTCGTAACACTAGGTACGTTAGCACAACAATCATTAGCGCGATGCGAATCCGTACGGATGCCTAATATGGATCGGCGGTCTCTTCTAAACAATCTCCGTAAGCTTCTTCTCCGCCGTGAGGAACTTCTGCAAATCGGCCTCTAGTAAGAGAAAGCGGTTCCGTCTGAGTTTTTCGACCAACTGCGAGAGCGCCTGAGATTGTCTAACCGGGGCATCTACTCACTCGGAGTGTAACCCTCGGTGAATTGTTCAAAGGAGGCAATCCAGTTGAAGTCGATGGTCGATCCTTGCGTTAATGCCAAGCCATTGCTCTACCGAATATCCGATCGCGCCGATGGGGATGGACGCGGTTACCGAACTTGCACCAGCGGCGACATTCCCTCAAGTGCTGGCGGTCGCGTCCAGGTTAGCGCTCGCGAAGGCGCTAGATGCTTCCATGCCCGTGGGGCAGGTGGTTGTG
>JANYCV010000201.1 GCA_025360145.1 Acidobacteriaceae bacterium | reverse complement strand
AACCTATGCAACCACCGGGAAAGTCAATTTTTGTGATTATGTAAGGTGTGGAGAGGCAAAGGATATCGAAACATGGTATCAGCCGGAAACAGGATAGTGGAGCGAACGGTCTATGCGCTAATAAACGAAGGCGCGCGCATTTTGGAAGAAGGCATTGCACTGCGCGCCGTCGACATCGACATTATCTGCCTGCAGGGCTATGGCTTTCCTGCGCATCGCGGCGGGCCGATGTGGTACGCGGATACGGTTGGCGTGAAGAAGATTTACGACCGCATTTTGGAATTTGGTTGGCAGCCTGCGCCATTGCTGGCGCGGTTGGCGGCGGAAGGCAAAACCTTCGCGAGCCTGGACGTATGAGGGAAGCGGTGATTGTTGCCAGTTCGCGTACTGCACTGGCGAAATCTTTTCGAGGATCGTTCAAGGATATTCGTCCGGATGATCTGGCTGCGCACTGCATCGCGGATGTGTTGAGCAAGGCGCCGGCGCTTAGCCCCACCGAAATTGGCGATGTGATTCTGGGCTGTGCGTATCCATCGGGAAAGCAGGGGTCGAATGTAGCGCGGGTGGCGGCGTTCCGGGCCGGACTGCCGGCCACGATTCCCGGCACTACTGTAAACCGGTTCTGCTCTTCGGGGTTGCAGGCCATTGTGATGGCGGCGCATCAGATTGTGCTGGAAGGCGTGGATGCCGCCATTGGCGGAGGCGTGGAGAGCATCACGATGCTGAATCGGGATGCCGATCCGAACCCCGCGGTACTGGCCGCGCGGCCTGCGCTCTATATGGCGATGGGCGATACAGCTGAGGTAGTCGCCAAGCGATATAAGATCAGCCGCGAGCAGCAGGATGAGTACGCACTGCGGAGCCAGCAGCGGACAGCGGCGGCACAAGCCGCGGGGTTATTCGATGAGGAGATCGCGCCGCTGGAAGGGCTCGGGCGGGATGAGTGCAATCGGTCGAATACTACGCTCGACGGACTACTGGGATTGAAGCCGTACTTTGATCCCCACAGCGGGCAGGGAACCGTAACGGCGGGCAATTCCTCGCAGCTCTCCGACGGCGCGTCGGCGACGCTGGTGATGTCAAGGGCACGTGCGGAGGCGCTTGGTATTCCCTACAAGTTGATTTTCCGGGGCTTTGCGGTTGCGGGCTGTGAACCGGATGAGATGGGGATCGGACCAGTGTTTGCGGTGCCGAAACTTCTTGCCCGGCACGGATTGAGAGTGGATGACATCGATCTCTGGGAGCTTAACGAAGCATTTGCCGTGCAGGTGGTCTACTGCCGCGACCGGCTCGGGATCGATCCGGAGAAGTTGAACGTGAATGGCGGATCGATATCCATCGGGCATCCATTCGGCATGACGGGTTCGCGGCTTACCGGAACGCTGGCGAATGAGATGCAGCGAAGGCGGGCGCGGTACGGCGTGGTGACCATGTGCATCGGTGGCGGACAGGGCGCCGCCGGATTGTTTGAAGCTACCTGACACAGTATGCTCAGATCCGGCGTCCACACTTCGGAGGCGCACATGGCAACAAAGGGCAAAGCGAAGATTGAGGAAGTAATGCATGAGTTTAAAGAGGGCAAACTGAAGTCTGGCGGAAAGAAGAAAGTGACCAGCCGGAAGCAGGCGGTGGCCATTGCATTGAGTGAAGCACGGGAGGCCGGCGCTAAGATTCCGCGGAAGGGGGCTTGACGCGGATTGCGGGCTCTGATATCAAGAGTACTCAGCATTCACGCAAAGGAGGCACTAAATGAAACCCGCGGATTCCATTCGATTCATTCTGGAGCACAAGAGCGGCGACGTCTGGTCGCTGCCGCCGGACGCCTTTGTTTATGAGGCGATAAAAATGATGTCCGAAAAGCAGGTGGGCGCACTGCTTGTGATGAGGAACAATAAGCTGGTGGGATTCATCTCCGAGCGCGACTACGCGCGGAAGGTGATTCTACAGGGCAAGTCGTCCCGCGATACGTTTGTGAGCGAGATCATGTCGGCGCCCGTCATAACTGTTTCGTCGGCCCAGACGATTGACGAGTGCATGCGGTTGATGACTGCGAATCGCATCCGGCATCTGCCGGTTGTGGAACATGGCCAAGTCACTGGGATTGTCTCTATCGGTGATCTGGTCCGGTGGATCATTTCGTCTCAAGAGGAAACGATTCATCAATTGCACAGTTACATTGCAGGGGCTTATCCGGGTTAGCCCCAATACTGTTCACATAAAACATTTCCATGGTCCCCTGTTGTTATTTGACAACCGGAGCACCGTTGAGGGCGCGTACAGTTGCAGGACTTCCCGCTGGCACCCGGACCCCTGATTACATCAGCCTCGGAGTGCTGGCCAGAGCTTTTTCAGTCGACAAGGTCAGATCCGCGCTGGAGGCCACGCAAAGAGCAGCCGCCGATCGCTTTCTGCCTGACGTACACACTTACCTGCGATTGAGTCCGGAACTCCGGGCACAGGTGAATGGACCGAATGCAGGCGATGAGCCGAAGGTGACGGGGAAGCGGCAGCCGGTGTTGTGTGTGGATTCCGGAGCGATTGTTCCCCTGACCTTCATCCCTCCGTTCCCGACTTATCCGCCTGAGACTTCGTGGATGCGTGTGCTGAAGACCGAAGTGCCGGGACTGGTGCTCTTTGGGCAGGGGTCATCGCGTATCGCGTTCCTGCCCGCCGACGTTGATCGGCGCTATGCGAAAAAGCAGCTGCCCGGCCATGGGGATCTACTGGCGAACATCGCGCGGTGGGTTAGTGGTTCCAGCATTCCGCTGTCGGTGGAAGGGCCAGGCTTGATCGATTGTCCTTTGTATGAGCAGCCGGGGCGGTTGATTTTGCATCTGCTCAATCTGACTAGTGCGGGCACGTGGCGCGCTCCGGTTGAGGAACTTATTCCCGTGGGGCCGATCAAAGTGAAGATCAAACTGGCGGAGGGCGTTAGCGGGCGTACGGCGCGATTGCTGGTAGCGGCAGGCAGCCGGCGGGTGAGCGTGAATCAAGGGTTTGCGTCGATTGAAAATGCCTCAATACTGGACCATGAAGTTGTGGTTCTTGGCTAGCTTTGCGCGATGATCGCTCCCCAGGCGAGCATCATATGAGATCAATAAATGCGCGGCAATGTTTGGCGGACTTGAGTGGTGCGTTACGGTCGCGAATAAGAGGATAATGCTTTCATGCGAAACTTATCGAACGCGCTGTTTGCCGGAATAGGCGTCTGGCTCGCGGCTGGTCTTCCACCTGCGAACCTGATGGCGGCGGATTTGAAAACAGACCTGGTTTTTCACGCGGATTTCGACTCGTCGCTGGACGCTCGCATCGCGAAGGGCGACAAGCGGCTGTACTCCGCTTCGAGTTATAAGGAGCAAGCGGCCGCTAAGCCAGGACTGGATGGGACCGGCGTGGAACTTGCTCCCGGTGCCGGCCGCAATGGTTCCGGCGCTCTTAGATTCCGGACAAAGAATACCAAGGCGGTGTTTTTCCGCGCGGAGGACAATGTCCCGTTCGATGGCGCGAATTGGTCGGGCACGTTGTCGTTCTGGCTGAACCTGTCGCCCGATCAGGATCTGGAGCCGGGTTTCTGCGACCCGATTCAGTTGACCGATAAGGCTTACAACGACTCCGCGATTTGGGTCGATTTCACCAAAGACGACAAGCCGCGGCATTTTCGGTTGGGCGTGTTCGGGGCGTTGCAGTCTTGGAACCCGGAGAACCTTGCGCCTGACAAGAATCCGGCGTTTGATAAACGGCTTGTGGTGGTGAAGCAGCCGCCGTTTGAGCGCGGGAAGTGGACGCATGTGGCTGTGGTCTACAAGGGGCTGGGCGGGAATGGTTCGGCGACGCTTTATGTGAATGGGGTTTCGCAGGGAACGACGGGAGGGATTCGCGAGCCGTTTGCGTGGGACAAGAGCCTCGCCGCGATCCGGCTTGGGGTGAATTATGTGGGGTTGATGGATGATGTGGCTGTTTTCCGGCGGGCGCTGAGTGCGGGCGAGGTGAAGCGGATTGCGGGTGGAAAGTTTTGAGTGGGCGGGCAAATGGGGGAGGTTTCAAAGTGGAATCCATCCAAGCTTACCAGTCCACTCTTCAGCCTCGCTCGCGCTCCAAATCAGGATGAGTTTTTCGATCGCGATCGGAATTGTTTCCTGAAGTAGAACACCTCCGGGGCTACGCGCGGCGGCATTGAATCGGGCGAACTGTTTCGGCATGGTGCGGCGGTCCTGACTCACGAGAATTCGCTCAGAGTCTGCGCAGATCCGTAGGACGCCGGGATCCGTCAGTCCCTCAAACCCTGCCTCGGTTGCGGTCCGGATGTCGATTTCCGGCTCGGCTCGCGGCAACCCTCGGAGGACACGCCCGTCGAGATCGGCGTCAGCCTGGAATCTGACTCGCATGGTGCGCCCGCTGCAGTTTCGCAATCAATTCAGCGTTCGTCTTTCTCGATTGCCCGTGTTGCGACTGAGCCGCGCGCTGCCCCTCCGCAAGGTACTGATCGACGCCGTGCTGATTCCCTAGGTAGAAGGCAATCGCACCGTGGACTTGTTCCAGAGTCAACGCCGGATAGCTGTCAACCATGCTCTCGGCCGACATTTCCTCGCGGAAAAGATATACGAGTGAATCCAGAGAGACACGGGTGTCCCCAATCCGATATGCGCCTTCGACCATCCTTACGTATTCTTTCTGCATGAGGTTGTCCAGCAGATTCTAATGGTGAAATGGCGCAGGCGCTTGGGACAACCGGAAGGCCGTCTGAACCGTGACACCAGGTAGAGACTAGAGGCAATATCGTATCGTCGCAATCTCTAGAACCCTTCTTTCAACACCTCGATGTCAACAGCGCAGCTTCGGACGTTCAGAAACCTGCGAATGCATCGTTGACGATGGCTTCGACCAAAGTTACTTCAGCATCGGTCAGTTTCTTGAACTCGACTTCACGGCGCTTCTTTGAGAGGCTTCCAATATTCTGCCGGATGAATAAGACCAGCGTTTCAGCAACCCGGTCCGGCATTTCCACGGTGTCCATTATCCGGCGGATGGCTTCGTCGTGACGGCGGAGGTAGTCGATCTCTCGCGGCAGATCGTGCTCAACGGTCCGTGCAACGCATGAATAAAGAAACTCAGCCTCTGTTGTGCAATCGAAATAGCGGTAGAGATCGGCGGTCTCATTGAGCACCTCGACATTACGCCCGGGTGTAGGCCGCCAATCGATATGCGGCATCAGAGGGTTTGAATGGGACTGCAGGGTGGTGCGGTAGACATCAATGCGATCCAGCATGACGGACGAAACCGGAAACACCATTCCGGGGGGCGTGAACTTCCGTTCGGCGAGGATGTGATGGATCAGACACCGGTGCATGCGGCCGTTGCCGTCCTGGAACGGGTGGATATAGACAAAGCCAAACGCCGTCGCGGCCGCCGTCAGAACCGGGTCAATGCCATCGTTGCGCATGCGGTCGTTCGCCTCCAGCAAACCGCCGATGAGATTTTCCAGATCGCCGGGGCGCGCGCCGATGAATTCCGGTAGCGGATCGCCGTGGTGGTCCCGTTCGCCTAAGAACACGCAGTCGGGACGCAGCCCCGGCTTTACAAACCGCGTGTCCTCGATGAGGATGTGCTGAAGGCGGATGATTTCATCCGGCATGAGCCGGTTTTTGCCGGCTTGCAGGACTGCGCGGCCCCATCGCTCAAGCCGGTTGCGCGGTGGACGCTCGCCTTCAATTTCAAAACTGGCGCGGCTGTCAGATCGCAGCATGAAGCTGGCGGCGCGAGCGACCAGGTGAGCGCCGGTGCGGCCGACGGTTTCCCGTGCTTTGGTGGAGAGGTCGAGTTCTAGGAATTGCGTTAAAGCCTTTGTGCGCCGGATCATTGGACAGAAGCGGCCGGTGCCCAAGAGGTTGTCGCGTACGCGGTGCCGTCTGGACAGGCGCGGTTTCCCCGTGAAGTATGCGTTGGGGTCAAGAAGGTCGATGGCCGCGGCGTTGGCCGCGTCGTCCACGGCGAGCGTGCGGCCGGTCAGTAATTCGTAGAAGTACCACGCGCGCCGCGCCTGAATACCGGTCGGCGTCGCACGGACGATGTGCTGGAACTCGGATTGGGGCACCGCCTCGAAGACTCGTTTGAGGATGAGGAGATCGAGGTCTTCATGACGGAGGGCGAATGTTAGGTGATCGGCGAAGGTATCGCCCGGCCAGTAACGTTTATCGAATACGATCCAGGATTCTTCATTGCGGCGGCTGCCGCGGATGTGTTGGTCCGAGACGCAAGTAGGCTTCCGGACTGGCGCCTGGATGGCGAGTGAGTGAACCAGCGCTGACAAGCCGGCTAATTTGGTGCTGGCAGGGACGGTTGTCTCTTGGAAGATGGGTGGAGTTTGCGTCTTCAGCTTCATGCGTCGAAAAATCGTTCCGGCAGTCGAAAATCGCCATGTTCTATCTGGTTAGGTCGATAAACGACTTTAGCATGCTTCGGTCGAAATTGCCGGTCCGATGTCGAGACAAGCCTAAACGGAGGTGCCTGGGTCGAAAAGAGCGGAGCTTTTCAGGCGCCCGGACTTCTCGCGGACCGCTTGCTTTAGCACTGAGAGGCAGAATGTTTAGCGGTTCAGCTATCACTAGCGAAAGTGTGCAGCCAGAGCCCGGGCGGAAAGCTCTACCCGGGAACGCAAGGTCCACGGAGGGTCCACGTAGGGACATTGGGCTTGGTGGTTACCACATAGACCAATTCACCGTTCCAGAGTCGAGCGCCGCCGTTCAGGGGCGGCTCATTAAACCTAGTTCTTGGCCAATCGGTTTGCCCGAATCGCGGCCAGTTTCGCTGGAATCAAGAAGGGATGCTCGTCCAAACCGTGGATCATGCGCTCCACTTCATCAAGCATCTCGCTGGTGAATTCTGGATGGCGATACTTCAGAAGCCCGTTAATCAACATCAGAACGTTGCTGAGACCCCAAAGTTTGCTGTCATTTAAAGGAAGATCGGCCTTCGCCTTTCGGAGCGCCTCGCCAAGATAATCGGTCCTGAACAGAACGGCGACTATAAAGTAGAGCGCGTCCCGCGACGTTGTTCGTCGATAAACAGAGGGGGCCGGAACACCATCATGCCTCCCCATAATTGCCCGGCTTGGCCAATTCGGGCCAAATCGGCCAAACATAATTTCTCACAACCTTCAAGTAGTACATGAGATTCGGCCTCGGAGAGGCTCCCGCTCGTTCGTAGCCCCAGTCTTTTTAATAGGGGAAATTTAGGTTTCGAAAAAACCGGGAAACGGGACAGGCTCTAAAGTAGGAAACGTCGAGGTATCCTTGAACTTGCCATCGAGACGTTGAAGC